>SLGL01000052.1 GCA_007123785.1 Balneolaceae bacterium | reverse complement strand
CGGTTAAATTTCGCAGCGTTTGACAGGGTGTTTTTTAAAAAAAGTTTATATTGAATTATAAGTTGATAACAATTAGGTGCATATCGTTTTCAAATAATTTTAGTGTGAGAAATGCGGGCTAGAACCAGATTGTTTGTTGAGTGTTGTGGAGCTCCCGTTACGATCTGTATTTCTGATTCCTGGATGGTATATAAATGAAGAGGTTGAAGAACTCGTCAGACGAACCGCTTTCGCGGAATTCGTCAGACGAGTTTCGATATTAAGTATGATTCAGCTTTCCACGGGATAAACCATGCTTCCGGCGGCTGGTTCTTGACCTTCTGCATAGGCTTCAATCGGAAGGCAGCTGCACATCAGGTTTCTGTCGCCGTAAGCATCATCCACACGGCTTACCGATGGCCAAAACTTGTTAAACTTCAGATGGGGCAGCGGAAATACGGCTTTTTCTCTGGAGTATGGGCGATTCCACTCATCACCCATTACCACCCGTGTGGTGTGTGGGGCATGTTTTAGAACATTCTCCTGTTTTTCAGAATTTCCTTCTTCAATTTCCCGGATCTCATTCCGGATGCCGATCATCGCATCGCAAAACCGGTCCAGCTCCTCTTTCGATTCGCTTTCGGTCGGTTCGATCATAAGTGTACCGGGCACGGGAAAGCTCATAGTGGGTGGGTGGAATCCATAATCTATCAGCCGTTTTGCTACATCATTTACCTCAATTCCGGCACTCTGTTTAAACCCCCGGATATCTACTATAAACTCATGAGCAGTACGTCCGCCGCGGCCGGTGTAAAGAACCGGGAAGTGATTTTTCAGCCGATCCTTCAAGTAATTAGCATTCAGGATAGCCACTTCCGTAGCTTTTTTAAGCCCTTCGGCACCCATCATGCGAATGAAGGCGTGCGAGATGGTTAAAATGCTGGCACTACCCCAGGGAGCTGAAGTTATCGCAGGCATCGCCTGTTTACCGCCAGTAGGGACGATATCGTGACCTGGCAGAAATGGAACGAGCTTCTCTACCACACCGATGGGCCCAACCCCAGGGCCGCCGCCTCCGTGTGGAATGCAAAAAGTTTTGTGCAGATTCAGATGACAAACGTCTGCTCCCACTAATTTGGGAGTGGTCCAGCCAATCTGTGCGTTCATATTGGCACCATCCATATACACCATGCCGCCATGCTGATGAATCAGGTCACAGATTTCGCGAATGTCTTCTTCAAACACACCGTGTGTAGAGGGGTAAGTAATCATTAGTGCTGCGAGGCGTTCACTATATTTCTCCGCATTTTTTTTGAGATCTTCCAGGTCGATGTTGCCATGTTCGTCACACTTTGTAACAACAACATTCATTCCGGCCATTATCGCACTGGCAGGGTTGGTTCCGTGGGCCGAAGAGGGCACAATAGTTACGTTTCTGCCGATATCGTCATTTGCGTGATGATAAGCCCGGATTGCCATCAAACCGGCAAATTCTCCCTGCGCTCCGGAATTGGGCTGCAGTGAAACTTTTGCAAAACCGGTCAGCTCAGAAAGCCAGGAATCCAGTTCATCAAAAATTTGCTGGTAACCCCGGGCCTGGTCAGACGGAATAAATGGATGCAGCTTCCCGAATTCGGGCAAGGTGAGTGGAATCATCTCTGCAGTGGCATTCAGTTTCATCGTACAGGAGCCGAGCGAAATCATGGAATGGGTGAGATCCAGGTCGCGGTTTTCCAGCATTTTTAAATAGCGCAAGATTTCATGCTCGGAATGGAATTCGTTAAAAACCGGATGATCCATGTATGTCGATGTGCGTGTGAGCGTACGGGGGTATTTTACCGTGACAGTTTCAAAAGCACTTTGTAAGTCCATGGATGAGACTTTCCCCAGGGCAGTGGCAAAAATATCGAGTACGAGCTTTACATCGGCCGGTGTTTTGGCTTCGTCAAACGAAATGCCGATTCCGTCATCTCCGTATCGGAAATTTACTTCGTTATTGAGTGCTTCTTCACGAATGGCCGAGACCTGTTTATCTGTGAGGTCGCCCACCGTGAGCGTATCAAAAAAGAGTTCGTTCAGCACCTTCATACCAAGACCGCGCAGGCCGGCAGCGGCGACTTTGGTCAGCCCATGAACACGGGCTGCTATTTTTTTAAGTCCTTCGGGTCCGTGATAAACAGCGTAAAATCCAGAGATAACAGCAAGTAAAACCTGGGCGGTACAGATGTTGGAGGTAGCTTTTTCTCTGCGGATGTGCTGCTCGCGGGTTTGCAGGGCCATCCGGAATGCAGGGTTGCCCTCGGCATCTTTTGTGGCACCAATAATGCGTCCAGGAATCTGCCGTTTAAACTCTTCGCGTGTGGCAAAAAATGCGGCGTGCGGACCACCATACCCCATCGGAACGCCAAAGCGCTGGGTGGTTCCGACCACAACATCT
The DNA here is from genome assembly GCA_007123785.1 of Balneolaceae bacterium. Lineage (GTDB taxonomy): Bacteria > Bacteroidota > Rhodothermia > Balneolales > Balneolaceae > Rhodohalobacter. The sequence continues at coordinate 6,411 of SLGL01000052.1, read as the reverse complement.
GCTCCCATATCACCGGGAGGGGTGAGAAGTGTAAGGCTCAAAAGATCGGCAGCAACAACTGAAAAAACGCCGTTTTCGGAAGCGGCTTCAATCAGGCCTGAAATATCTTTTACGGTACCGTTGGTGTCGGGGTATTGAAGAAAAATGCCGAATAGCTCCGGGTCGGTAACATCCGTTTCATCGGGATTACCGACTTTAAGGCGGATGCCCAGCGGTTCGGTTCGTCCTCTGATTACCGAAATGGTTTGCGGGTGACAGTTTTCCGAGATAAAAACGGTGTTGGCCTGCTTTCGCTTTTTGCCCCGCCTCCGTCCGTGCAGCATGGTAATAGCTTCGGCTGCAGAAGTCCCTTCATCCAAAAGCGAAGCGTTGGCAATCTCCATTCCGGTCAGGTCGGCGACCATGGTTTGAAAGTTTATGAGTGCTTCGAGCCGGCCCTGCGAAACTTCTGCCTGATACGGGGTATAGGACGTGTACCAGCCGGGATTTTCCAGAACATTCCTCAGGATAACGTTCGGAGTGATAGTCTCGTAGTAACCCATTCCGATGAACGATTTGTACACCTTATTTTTCGATGCAATCTCTTTAATGTGTGCCAGATATTCATCTTCGCTAAGAGCAGATGGGAGATTAAGCGGATGGTCGAGACGGATTTTTGCAGGAATGGTTTCTTTGAGCAATTGATCCATCGTCTCTGCGTCACAGAACTCGAGCATCTCTTCAATTTGCTTATCATCCGGGCCGATATGACGGGATGAAAACTTTTCACGGCCAAACTGAATTTGCATAAAACTTTTTTGTATATGTTTTTTTAATGGTTTACCGGATAACAGAAAGCTGAAAAGTTTGGTTCAGCGGTACTTACCGGCTCCGGTTGAAAATCATTTTTTTCAATCTTTATAATATACACTTTTTTCACCGGAGAGGCATCCGTTCTTGCGGAGTTTTTGGGTGTGAAAAGTGAGAGGTAGATATTTAACTGACGATCTTTTCTGCTTAAAGTGCAAAACTGATAAGTGGATTGGAATATCATATATTCTGATGAATCTGAAAGTTATGGAGCCCGGTGATTGTACTCTGAAAAATCCCGAAGTTTTTTAATTCGTTCAATCAGGGCCATCAGCACAAAAAGAAAGTGTTTGTAAAACTCTTCAGAATACCTGCCTTCCGGTCACTATTTTTTAAAAAATATGCTAACTCATGATGTTTTATTATCTTTCTTAATAACTAAAAATAGTTTTATTCTAAGCTAACTTTTTTACTCTTTTACTGATAACCGATTAACCTGAAAGATTTATATTTGATGACTATTATGGCTGAACTTCCTTTTATGAGCTGGTTTTTTGAGCTTCATCCTGTGATGCAGGCATTTATTGCGGGAACGCTCTGCTGGATTACAACTGCCATCGGAGCCGGAGTAGTATTTTTGAACAAAACCGTGAGCCGGAAGTTTCTGGATGCTTCACTTGGATTTGCCGCTGGTGTGATGATCGCGGCAACTATCTGGTCTCTTCTTGAGCCATCGATGGATATGGCTGAAGCTATGGGACAGGTTAAATGGATACCGGCTGTTCTCGGTTTTATCATGGGTGCGCTCTGTATTCGCCTGGCCGATGCATACGTGCCTCACCTTCACCTCGGCCTGCCGCGCGATGAGGCTGAGGGAGTGCAGACTACCTGGCGGCGTGCCACACTTTTGGTTATGGCGATCACACTTCACAATATTCCTGAGGGACTTGCCGTCGGTGTGCTTTTTGGGGCAGCTGCTTCGGGGATCGACCCGACGGGAACTGCAACTGTAATGGCTGCCATTGCTCTTGCAATCGGAATCAGTATTCAGAACTTTCCTGAGGGAATGGCTGTATCTATGCCGCTGAGAGGGGAGGGTGTTTCAAGGGCACTCAGTTTTAATTACGGACAACTTTCCGGACTTGTGAATCCACCCTCGGCTGTGATCGGCGCTCTTGCGGTTATTTTTATTCAGCCCATTCTGCCTTATGCTCTCGGTTTTGCCGCAGGTGCGATGATTTTTGTGGTCGTGGAAGAGTTGATTCCCACTTCCCAGCGGGCCGGAAATACCGACATTGCCACCATGGGAACCATCATCGGTTTCTGCGTGATGATGGTGCTGGATATTACCCTGGGCTGATTAGTAAATTGATCTTTTTGTTTTCCTCAACTTTGTTGGGTATGAACGGAAGGAGTGATGGTGAGTCAAATTCCAGGTAACGTTATATCTTTAGTTATTGAAGTAAAAGCGGCTTTATTAGGGTGCTTCATCTTCAAAGAGTAAAATTGAAAACAGAGAAAGAGAGTTCAGGACATTTCTCTGATTATGCATGATTTGATCATAAAATTTCGTTTATTGAGGGTAAAATCTCATTATATACGAGTTCTTATGAGCATCAAAAAATACCATATCGGCCTGACTCAGTGGGGGTATAAGGAGTGGAAAAGTAATTTTTTCCGGGATGATGTTAAACCCGATGAGTTTTTGATGCAATATGCTTCGGTTTTCAACTCGGTAGAAGGAAATACTACATTTTATAATGTTCCTGCTCCCAAAACGATCGAAAAATGGGGTGCTCAGGTTCCGGCCGATTTTAAATTTTGTTTCAAATTTCCGCGAACTATTACTCATGAGAAGCAGCTCAGACATGTTACAGAGGAAGCAATCACTTTTCTGGATCTCTTCAGCCCGATCCGTACCAAACTCGGGCCTTTTCATGTTCAGTTACCTCCTCAGTTTTCATTTGAGCAGATGAAAGATCTGGAAATTTTGATTGAGTCACTGCCTCCTCATCTCAGTTTTGCCGTGGAGGTTCGGCACACCGATTTTTTTGATAAAGGAAAAAAGGAGAGACATTTTAACGATTTTTTGAAGAGCTATGGAGTGAACCGTGTGGTGTTCGATACGCGCAAGCTCCATGAGTTGCAAATTGGAGAGTCATCGGTTAAAAAAGCGCAGAGCCGCAAGCCGAAACTGCCCGTACGATTTGATGCAACAGGTGCCAATCCATTTGTGCGTTTTGTGGGAGCGAATGATGTTCTCAACAATCAGGCCCATTTGAAGGAGTGGGCTATCATCACGGCCAACTGGATCAGGGAATCCAGACACCCCTACATTTTTATCCATGCACCGGAAACACTACACGCTCCTGAGCTTGCACGGTACTTTCACAAAGAGTTGGCAAAACTGATCGAAATCAGCCCAATGCCGGAATGGCCATCGGAGAAAAAGGCCCGGCAGCTCGGGTTGTTTTGATCTGCAGATTCAACTCGGTTAAAGTTTGACTGGAAATATTGTCTCAGGTATGGGCTTGGATTTTTTGAAAAATTACTCTTGTGATGTTTAACAATCAATTGACGGTAAAACCCGCAATGTTTTTTCTTCAAAAAGGCTGCATTATTCCATTCTTACTGCCAATGGTGACATGGAAACATTGCGGGTTTCTTGCGAAACTTTATTCTTTCCACAATTCTCTGAATGAATCAAAGAGAGAAAAATTCCCCTGATTTTTAAGTCATCTAATCAGGATTTATACCCCTTGGAACCAATTCAAAAGAGCCTGTTCTTTTCGTTGCTGACAGCTAATAGCCGGAAGTTGATAGTTAAAACCATTTAAAAACTTCACATATCGGTACTCATGCCATGGGGATAATTCCTCCTGTAACATCCATCCATTAGTTCAAACTTTCTTCCAGGTCACTGAGGAAACGATCAATTCGTCGTGCATTTACACCAAGATCCCCTCTGCCCACTCGTGATTTCGACCTCATATCCACACGTGTGCCGGTTGCTGTTGGACTGAAACGCAGTATTACATCATCTTTAAATCCAAACCACGGGAGTTTTTCAGTAGCTTCAATTCGCCCTTCATTCCGGTTTATGGCTACAAAATCCCAGTTACGCTGTGCCAGAATTATTACGGCAGCATCCATTACCTCTTGAAGATCCATTTCGAGTTCAAGCGGCTGAATATGGGGATAAGCCTGGCGCTGTTCATCAGCAGTGGCTTCTCCTGGATAATCGGGCTGATTTCTGGCTCCTTCCCGGAGACGAAGCAAGGCAACAAATTCGGGTGGACTTTCGAGATCGGTGGAAATGTCATGAATGGGCGGTGCTGATGTTGCACGGTGATTCCAGTACAAAGCGCTGCCACTAATAATTCCGGTAAACAGAAATGCAATGACGGCATATGCAATGGCTCTTGTCCGGGATTTACGAAGAAACCAGATAGATGCAATGCTGATAATTGCAAGGCCGATGGCAGCATATGCACTGTATCGTAACATAGTCATTCCGGCAGATAGGGACCAGATATCCCATTGATAACCGTAACCGGAGATCAGAAAAATAAAGGAAGCGGCCAACGACAAATAAAGTAATATTCGGGCAAAAACCATGATCAGCTATTTTGGTTAGAGGAATTCATTCATTATAAAAAAATGAATGTATATATGTTTGATTTTTCCAATGTCTGAAAACTAAAGCTGATTTTATAAAAAAAGATTCCATGCCTCCGGATTTTTGATAATTAGCCCATGATCAGGTTCCCGATTAAATTAGCCTTCAAACAGAAATCACCGTATTTTTGAAAGCTGTGACAAAAAACGAGAAATAATAAGAAAAACCCATTTCATGAAAGACAATGTTCGCGTTCGATTTGCACCATCACCAACCGGATTTTTACACATCGGAGGGCTAAGAACCGCACTTTACAACTACCTGTTTGCCCGCCATCACAATGGCAGGTTTGTACTTCGCATTGAAGACACAGATCAGAGCCGTTACGTAAAAGAGGCCGAGGAGGATATTATTAAATCCCTGGAGTGGAGTGGTATTGAGATTGATGAAGGTTCTGAAAATCCGGGAAAGTTTGGCCCATATCGCCAAAGCGAGCGAAAGGAGATGTATAAAAAGTTTGCTGAAGAGCTCATTGAAAATGGCCACGCCTACTATGCTTTCGATACAACCGAAGAACTTGATCAGATGCGCGAACGCCTTCAAAAATCGGGGAATCCGTCACCTAAATACGATACCATCACTCGTCAGTCAATGATAAACAGCCTCACCCTGCCCAGCGAAGAGGTCCGGAAACGGCTGGATGCAGGTAACGAATACGTAGTGCGCTTGAAAGTGCCACGTCGCGAAACGATCCGCTTTGAAGACCTGATCCGTGGCCATGTATCGTTTGAATCGAAAGGGCTGGACGATCAGGTGCTGCTCAAGTCCGATGGTATGCCCACCTACCACCTGGCCAATGTGGTGGACGACCATCTGATGGAAATTTCACATGTGATCCGCGGTGAGGAGTGGCTTAGCAGTACACCCAAACATGTACTGCTCTATCAGGCATTCGGATGGGAACTGCCAAAAATGGCCCATCTGCCGCTTATTATGTCACCCAGCGGAGGAAAGCTATCCAAGCGGAAAGCCGAATCGGAAGGAATTCCAATCAATACGAAAGATTATATCGAACAGCATTATGAACCAGAAGCGCTGGTGAACTTCCTGGCTTACCTGGGGTGGAGTCCCGGTGATGATAGTGAAATCCATTCACTCAATGATCTCTGCCGCCTTTTTACACTGGATCGGGTGAGTAAGGGCGGAGCCGTCTTTAATCACAAAAAACTACTCTGGTATAACGAGCATTACCTTCGTGAGATTTCAGATCGAAAACTTGCTGAGAGAATTAAAAAGATTGCCGATAATGAGGCCGTAAAAAATGCGGATAATGAATTTCTTGAAAAAGCGATCGGTTTATTGAAAGAGAGAGTCAGCAAAATCGACGAAATCATAACGATGGGCAGTTTTTTCTTCGGAGACCCGGAGGAATACGATGAAAAAGCTGTGAAAAAGTGGAAAGATGACAGCTCAGAGCTGGTTCTGGCCTACAAGGAAAAAATTGCTGCACTGGATGAAGATCAATTTGAGGCCGCCACGCTGAAGAGTTTGCTGGAAGAAGTGATCAATGCTGAAGGTGTTGGTTTTGGAAAGCTGATGATGCCGCTACGAATTGCCACGACCGGACAAGGCTTCGGTCCCGATCTGTTTGCTTCGATGGAACTGATGGGGAAAGAGTCGGTTCTTCGGCGGATTGATACAGCAGTGAAGAAGCTTGGATAGCTGTTCGCCGGACAGCCTGTTCGGCACCTGGGTTTTGATTGGTTTCTGAGGTAACGGGTCAGCGACCCGTTGTACGGGGATATGTAGCCCGGTTCGCTGAACCGGAAGGCTTGGTATCTTTTAAAAACCGATTGAAAGAAGGTGCAGTTGAGAATGCTGGAAATTATAGTTCGGATGGATGTTTGCAAGATTCTGAGGTAACGGGTCAGCGACCCGTTGTACGGGGATATGTAGCCCGGTTCGCTGAACCGGAAGGCTTGGTATCTTTTAAAAACCGATTG
>SLGL01000005.1 GCA_007123785.1 Balneolaceae bacterium | reverse complement strand
TCGCTGCAAGTCTCGCGCCGAGAAATTTGATCTTGGCTGAAGTCACAGAAGCAAACGGAGAATGGATGAGATCACCAGACGCCACAGACGAACTCTCCGTGATTGAAGCGGCCTATGAGCGTGAAAATGCGGGTGACCGGTTAAACATTTTGTCTCTGAATGAGTTTCTGCTGAACTGGGTCGAGTGAAATTTTTCTGAAAGTTGACAGAAAATGGATATCGGGATAGACTTTTAAACCGACGATCTTTTTATTGTCTGTGTATAGGCAGTGAATATCGTATCCATAGACAATTCTGATCCTTTAAAATATGATCAATCATAAATGTAACCCACATATATTCGCTTTTCTGACTTTTGTATCTGTCTGCCTGATTTCTTTAGCGGGAGTATCTTGTGAAACAAGTGAGCACCGCGAAAGTGCCGTTAATACTGATTATGCCTCAAATAACCCTGGTTCCAATACATTTAATCTTACTCTTCGAAGCCGGGTAGAGACAGAAGCCGGAAGCGGCATCTGGCAGGTTGTACATCAGCAGGAGAGCTGGGATCCGAACCGAACTGCCATTATTGTAGCGGATATGTGGGACCGGCATTGGTGTGAAAGTGCTACTGATCGCGTTGGGGAGCTTGCCCCGGTAATGAACCAGGTTATTTCTGAGGCGAGAGAACAAGGAGCACTGATTGTTCACGCCCCAAGTAATACTCTTGATGCCTATGAAGGAACCCCGCAGCGGCAGAGGGCTGTCGATGCAAACTGGCATGAAGCACCTGAAGGTTTTGATCTTACAGCATGGTGCTATCTGGATGAATCGGTCGAATCGGATCTTCCCATCGACGATTCAGATGGAGGATGTGATAAACCCTGTTCAGACGGACAGCCTTGTGAGGAAGGCAGGGCCTGGTCAAGCCAAATCGCCGATATTGAGATCCATGATGAAGACGCCATCAGCGAAAACGGACAGGAGGTCTATAACCTTTTTATGGATTACAATATTGAAAATGTAATTGTCATGGGTGTGCATACCAACATGTGTGTGCTTGGCCGTTCGTTTGCCATCCGGCAGATGGCGAATCTCGGCATGAATGTCGTATTAATGCGGGATATGACCGATGCGATGTACAATCCCGAAATGCCTCCTTATGTGACCCATTTTCGCGGAACAGAACTGGTGACTGAACATATTGAAAAGTTCTGGGCGCCGACCATTTTGAGCTCAGATTTTACCGGGGAACCGGCATTCAGGTTTGCCGAAGATGACAGAACCCATATTGCTTTTGTGATTGCTGAAGATGAGTATGAGGCGCATTTGACACTACCGGCCTTTGCAGAAGAATATCTCACTGAAGGCGGCCACTATGCCTTCAACGTTATTCAGAGTGATGAAGATGAAATCACTGCCATCGAACAGATACGGGATGCCGATCTGGTCATTCTCTATGTCCGCCGTAAACATCTGTCCGGGTCGCAGCTCAGCCGGGTGCGAAAACATCTTGACGATGGCAAACCGCTGATCGCTCTCCGCACGAGCAGCCATGCTTTTGAGACATGGACGGAATTTGACCCTGAGGTCCTCGGCGGGAACTACACCGGCCATCACGGCAACCGACCGCCGGATGACCCGCCTACCTGGGTGAATATTGCACCAGAATCTCAATCACATCCCGTTGTATCCGGACTTCCATCAGAACCGGTTCGGGCAGCCTCATGGCTCTACAAAACTGAGCCTCTGGCCGAAGATGTCACTCCACTGATGTACGGAAAAGTAGGTGAAGATGGTGAACCGGAACCGGTAACCTGGGTGCGGAATTACGGAGATGCGAAGATTTTTTATACTTCACTTGGCTCCCCCGGAGATTTTGAGCTGCCTGAATTTAACCGGCTTTTACTCAATGCGATTCAATGGGCAGAAAAATGATTATACTATGACATTCTCCTTCTTCTCTTTCAAAACCGTCCGGGCACTCGTTTTATGCTGTACGGTTCTCCATCTTTTCGGCTGCAGTACCGAAAGGGCTCAAACCGAAGAATGGCCATTTACCCCGGAGGTTCAAGAGTTCGTTGAGATTTATGCCGAAACCGGAGGCGAAAAACTGGAGATCTGGATGGGTGATGATACGGTCCCCGGACCTCAGGAATCCCTTGAAGCCTTTGAAACTCCTGAGGGTCTGGTCATGGAACTTGTGGCCTCCGAACCCCTGATCCGCCAGCCGATCGATCTCCATTTCGACGAACGAGGACGGCTTTGGGTGGTCCAGTACCGGCAGTATCCTTTCCCTGCCGGGATCACCATCAATTTTTACGATCAGTATCTAAGGGCGGGATTTGACGGCGTGCCGCAGGCACCTCCCAATCAGATAGAAGGCTCCGATGTGATTACCGTTCTTGAAGACACCGATGGCGATGGCGTGTTTGATTCAGCAAAAGATGTCATTACCGGATTGAATATCACGACCAGTGTATTGACAGGCGGGGGTGGGGTTTGGGTGATGAACCCGCCTTATTTGCTCTTTTATCCGGACGAAAACGGAGACGGCCTGCCCGATGGGGATCCCGAGGTACGACTGGAAGGGTTTGGGCTGGAAGATACTCATTCATTGGCCAGTTCACTCACATGGGGCCCAGACGGGTGGATTTACGGGGTTCACGGAAGTACCAGCACGGCTGAGGTCAGGGGAATCCGTTTTCTCGGTCAGGCTGTATGGCGCTATCACCCCAAAACAGATGAATTTGAACTTTTCTCCGAAGGCGGAGGCAACCCCTGGACACTCTCTTTTGACAGAAAAGGCCGGGCATTTTCAGGCCATAACGGAGGCAATACCCGCGGATTTCATTGGGTTCAGGGAGGGAGGTACGATAAAAACTGGCCGAAACACGGGCCATTTACCCGCCCGCATTCGTTCGGATCGTTTCCCGTGATGGAACATGATGGTTATTCCGCCCGCTTTTCAATGACGTTTACCGTTTATGAAGAGGGAAAATTGTCTGGTTACGAAGGACAGCTTATATCGGGCATGGCAATGACCAGCCGGGTACAAGCCAGTAAGTTTTTTAGCGATGGTTCAACCTTCAGAACTGTCGATACTGATTCAATTGTTATGACATCAGACCGAAGTTTCCGTCCCGTCGATACCAAAGCGGGACCTGATGGCGCTGTCTATTTTGCCGACTGGTGCGACATTCGGATGGATCACCTTGACCCACGGGATACATGGGACAAAAGCTGTGGCCGAATCTGGCGGCTGCAGTCCGAAAATTACCGGCCTGTGCGTCCCTTTAACCTGGCGGAAAAAAGCAGTGAAGAGCTGATGGAGCTGCTTGGCGATGAGAGAAAATGGTACCGGGAACAGGCACGCAGGCTTTTAGGCGAGAGAAAAGAGACATCGCTTGCACCGCGGCTCCGGCGGCAGGCAGTGGAGGGGACCGGGCAACTGGCTCTCGAATCGCTCTGGACGGCGAACCTGATAGATGGCATGGACTCTGAATGGTCGGCTGTACTGACCGAACACCCCGATGCGGCGGTCCGGGCCTGGACTGTTCGCCTGATCGGGGATTTCGGGATGGTGACAGAACAGGTTCAGAGTGCTCTGCTGAGGCTGGCTGCAAGAGAGGAGGATCCGGAAGTTAGAAGTCAGATTGCAAGCACAGCCCGCTATTTACCGGTAGAATTATCTCTGGGACTGATCTCGGAACTGAACAGGCTTTCGGGAGTTTCCGAAGATAAACATATACCACTATTGATCTGGTGGGCACTTGAAGAGATCATTACAACTGATGCAGAGGCAGTCATGGCCTGGCTTGAAAACAGTGATCATTGGCAGACATCCCTTTTCCGGAATCATCTTGCTGAACGGATCGCCCGCCGCTTTGCCGCAGAGCGCGGAGAGAACCTTTCGTTCACCCGCATCGATCCGTATGAGAACTGGATCGAATACGCCTATTATCCGAGAAGCCGGATGCCGGACTATAAGGGCGATTACACGGAATGGGAAACAAATTACACACCTGAGATTAGCAAGCGGAATCTGAACCGGCTTGCGCGATTGCTGGAAAAAACTCCCGGTCCTGAACTTCTGGACAAAATGTTTACCGGAATGGCAGCAGGCCTGGATCAAGGCCCGCCTTTGCAAGAGGCACCCGAATCACTAACCTCCCTGATTGAAAGAAAATGGAATGAACTTGATCAAACCGGTGCTTTTCTGTACACAGCGGCTCAATTGGGTTATCCGGAAGCGGTGGAAAAAATGGTTTCCCTTACGGAAGATCCGGATATCGGGGAAGCCGAAAGAGCCAGGGCGGCAGGACTGTTAACAGCCGATCGGGGCAGAGAAGCGTACTTGACTCACTGTGCACTTTGCCACCAATCCGATGGCAGCGGAATGGAGCGGCTTGCCACACCTTTGCAAAATTCGGAATGGATTCTTGGCCCGGAATCTACTCTGATACGTATTGTGTTAAACGGATTTCAGGGAGAGATGGCCATGCCTCCGATGAAAACTCTCAGTGATAACGAAATTGCAGAAATTCTCACCTATATCCGAAGTGTCTGGGGACATGATGCTGGCGCTGTTTCATCTGCAGCTATCCGGGGTGTCCGTGAAGAGACCGGAGATCGCGGCAGGATGTGGACAATTCAGGAATTGTCTGAATTTACAGGCCAGGAGTAATTATGGAAAAAAATAACCGCAAGGCCGGGTACTCAATCAAACCGATTCAAAAAAATTCAACATGATATGATAAAAAAACATACGGCTTTATGGTTTACAGGAGTTCTGATATCCGGACTAGTTTTGTTTACGGGCTGTGAAAGTTCGGTAATGCAGGAAAAAAATCAGCCCAACATTATCTGGATTATGGCTGATGATCTTGGGTACGGAGACCTCGGAGTATACGGGCAGGAGGTGATTAAAACACCTCGGCTCGATCAGATGGCTTCCGAAGGGTTGATGTTTACGCAGTTCTACTCCGGCCACACGGTTTGTGCACCCGCACGCAGCAGCCTGATGACAGGACAGCATACCGGACGAACCCGCGTAAGAGGAAACAGAAGCAGTGCAACGGGTGATCGTGTACCACTCCGCCCGAAAGACACTACAGTAGCTGAAGTCTTGCAGCAGGCAGGCTACACAAACGCACTTATAGGCAAATGGGGGCTTGGTGAGCCGGGAACAACAGGCATTCCGAATGAAAAAGGGTTCGATTATTTCTACGGGTTTTTAAATCAGGCCCGTGCACATACCTATTATCCGGAATGGGTCTGGCGCAATACGGACCAGGTAGTTCTGGAAGGAAATCTGGATGGACAGCGTGGAGAGTACACCCACGACCTTGATATGGAGGAAGCGATGACATTCGTCAGTGAAAACCGTGATAATCCGTTTTTCCTTTATCTCGCATTACAGATACCACACGCGGAACTGCTTGTACCTGAAGATTCCCTCGAAGAATACCTGGATGAAAATGGGAACAGTATTTTTGAAGAGATCCCGTTTGAAGGAGCCGGAAACTACAGTGCTCAGGAGATGCCCAATGCAACTTTTGCTGCGATGGTAACGAGAATGGACAGGGATATCGGGCGTTTGCTGGATTTATTAGATGAAATCGGGATTGATGAAAACACCATCGTCTTTTTTACAAGTGACAATGGCCCGCACTCTGCAGGAGGGTATGATCCGGACTATTTCAATAGCAACGGGCCGCTGCGGGGTATCAAACGGGATTTGTATGAAGGAGGAATTCGCGTGCCGATGATTGTTCGGATGCCGGGAACCGTACCCGCCGGTGAAGAGAGTGGCCAGGTATGGTCAATGTGGGATTTTCTTCCCACTGCTGCTGAACTCGCTGGTGTTGAACCACCCGAAGATATTGACGGCATTTCGATGGTAAACGCACTTTATGGTCAGCCGCAACAGGACCCGGAGTATCTCTACTGGGAATTCCACGAGGGACGCTTCAGCCAGGCAGTGCGTTTTGGTGACTGGAAAGCAGTGAGAAATAATGTCGATCAGCCCATCGAACTCTACAATCTGGCAGAAGACATCGGCGAAGAGCAAGATCTTGCGGATGACTACCCTGATATTGTTGCCAGGGCTGAAGAGCTGTTTCAATCTGCCCGCACCGAAACCGAACACTGGCCGGTGGAATAAGTCTAAAGATTACAGATGCATGAAATTGAAAATGATGCTTTACAATAGAGGGCATAATGAAAAAAAATGAAACGGATTATACCCGGGAGTCCGACCTTCTGAAAGAGATTCAGGATAAGCCTCTGCCGGTTCGGCTGAAAACATATCTGAAATTGTCCGGCCCGGGCTTTTTGCAAAGTGCACTTGCACTTGGAGGCGGTTCGATGGCCAGCAGTCTCTATTTAGGGGTTTTAACCGGCTACAGCATGCTTTGGCTTCAGCCGGTTGCGATGTTTCTGGGCATCATCATGCTCAGTGCCCTGGGGTATGTGACTCTGGCAACAAATCAGCGCCCTTTTCAGGCGATCAACCGTCATGTAAATCCGGTACTGGGCTGGGGGTGGGCACTTGCCGCTCTCCTTGCCAGTATTGTATGGGCGCTGCCACAGTTTTCTCTTGCAAACGGTGTGGTGCAGCAAAACCTGATGCCGGGTATCTTCGGTGAGGATGGTTCTTTTGGGGGTGTACCGGGTATGATATTGGTTTCTATAGTACTGCTTGCTATCACCCTTGCAGTTAGCTGGAATTACGACCGGGGGCGAACCGGTGTGAGGATTTACGAATGGATTCTGAAAGGTGTGGTTGCTATTGTCGTACTCAGTTTTATGGGTGTTGTGGTGCGGCTTACTTTCATCGCCGGGACCATAGACTGGGCAGAACTGGGACGGGGTTTTATACCCAATCCTGCACTGTTCTTTCGTCCGGCGGAGGGTTTTCTCCCACTACTCGAGGGACTTTCTGAAACCTCCCGCGTATACTGGACGGAGCTGATCGTAACCCGCCAGCAGAATGTCATGGCTGCGGCACTTTCCAGCGCTGTTGGAATCAATATGACTTTTCTGTTTGCCTATTCCATGCTTCGGCGGAAATGGGGAACCGAATATCAGGGCCTGATGAAATTTGATCTTGCAGGAGGCATGCTCATCCCTTTTATGCTGGTTGTAAGTTGTGTGATGATTGCAGCCACCAGCCAGTTTCATACCGTTCCCCAGCCCGGTATAATCGAAGAATTTACAGCCGAATGGGAACCGGTGGAAAGCCAGGTCAATGAGTATCACCAACTGCTGGAGGGGCGTATATTCTATGAATCAGAAGAAAGTGATCTCACTGAAGGTCAACTTGCCGTGCAAATTGAAGAGCTTGGAAGAGAAGATCATATAATGGCAGCCACTTTAATTACACGGGACGCCTTTGATCTCTCTTTTTCTCTCGAACCATTGCTGGGGAGCTTTTTCGGACACCTTATTTTCGGAATCGGAGTACTGGGCATGGCACTTTCCAGCATTACACTGATGATGGTCATATCCGGCATGGTTCTCTGTGAAGTCTTCAACAAGCCCAAAAGCAAATGGCTGTTCCGTCTGGGTGTTTTGGCACCGGGCCTTGGAGTCCTCGGACCGTTTTTCTGGGATCAGGCCTACTTCTGGCTGGCTATTCCAACATCGATTCTTACTCTGCTGTTGCTTCCTATTGCCTATGTTACGTTCTTACTAATGATGAACAATAAAGCCCTGATGGGAAGGCACATGCCCAAAGGTAAAAAGAGGATCGCATGGAATACACTGATGATCGGAGCGGTAGCACTGATTAGCTCGGCAAGCCTTTACATGTTGTGGATGCGCGGAGGGCTTTGGGGGCTTGGTGTTCTCTTGCTGTTCCTTGCTGCGGTTGGTATTGCCGAATGGCGAAAAAAATTAAATCAAAAGGTAAATAACATCGATGAAGCCGCATAACTCAGAAACAGGTAATAAAGAATCGGAAAATATGAGTAACCTGAAGGGAAGGGTGCGTTTGATTCTATCCTCAGCATTTTTCCTGTTGATATTTTTGGCCGGAGCCATTGTGTTTTGGCAAATCTCTGCTGATTCTGATACTACAGGGACTGAGGAACCGGAACTGCATATTCATTTTATCTCCGGGTCGGCCGAGTACGAATCGGAAGCATCTCTGAAAGATCTAAAAGAGCTCATTACCGGACAGCATTCGCAAATCAAAATCACTGCTTCCTGGGGTGAAGATCAGGGAACCGATTTGCCGGATATTGAGCAGCTTGAAGAGGCTGATCTGTTGGTAGTTTTTACACGGAGGATGACTCTGCCGGAAGAGCAGCTTCAATACATTCGGCGACATATTGAGGAAGAGAAACCCGTTCTGGGAATTCGCACCGCAAGCCACGCATTCCAGGACTACTTAGAAATGGATGAGCTTGTTTTTGGAGGAGACTACGACGGCCATGGTGATGACGAAACTGTAGATGTAAGAATTGGCGAAGAGGCGGCCGGTCACTATGTTTTGAAAGGGGTGGATGATGAATGGAATCGTCCCGGAAAAATTTATCATAATCCTTCTCTCGGTACCCGTACAATTCCATTGCTCTATGGCTCAGGAGAGGAAAGCGGGATTGATGAACCGCTGGCATGGGCCAATATATATGGAGAAAATGGCCGTTCCTTCTATACATCCATGGGGCTCCCCACCGATTTTGATAACGAAAATTTTCTTCAGTTGCTCTTTAATGCAATCTCCTGGACAACGGGATATCCGCTTCTTTCTCCCAAAATCGACGCATTTGAACCCGGTTCTTACCAGGTTATGGATTATGGGCCTGTTCTGTCTGAATCTATAAAAATGGAATGGCCCTCCGATG
>SLGL01000338.1 GCA_007123785.1 Balneolaceae bacterium | reverse complement strand
TGGCCATTTACGCCACCGGTAAAGAGGGTGATGATGAAGCGCCGGTCAAAGATAAAGAAGAGCTGGTCAGGCAGCTCGAAGAGGCCATTGCCGAAGCCAAGGCGTTCTGCAAGAAACAGGGAGTAGATCTGCAGAAGATCATTGAAGCAAAAGGATTTGATCAGATCGTCTACCAGGAAGAGTTTGCCAAAGCCATCGTGGAGTACAGGGAGCTGAATGAATCGGTGGATGATGCCGTGGAGGAGGTGCTCATCAACGATGAGAAGAAGAAAGAGTTCAATAAACACGCAAGGGTAGTGAATACGCTCTACAAAGCGATTCTGCCCGATCCCTCCGCATCGAAATTTCTGCCCGTGCGTTCTGCACTGAAAGCGATTTCCGACAAGATTAACGTATTGGAGCCTTTTCAGCCGGATGATATCACTGCTGTGGAAAACAAAGTTGCTGAAAAGTTAGATGAATCGATACATACGGAAGGGTATACTATCCAGTACGATGCTGAATTAATCGACATTGGCAAGATCGATTTTAAGAAACTGAAAGAGCGCTTCAACAAAAAGAAGCACAAGCGGATGGCCCTGGAGAAGATTAAGTCCACTTTAAAAGAACGTATTGAGACCATGGCAGAACAGAACCGGACCCGGATGGATTTTAAGGAGCGATTCGAAGAGATGATCGAGAAGTACAATAATTACAGCATCAATGTGGATTTACAACTGGAAGAGTTATTTAACCTGGCCAAAGATCTGGATAATGAATCCGAACGTTCCGTAAAAGAGAACATGAATGAGGAGGAGCTGGCTATTTTTGATATCGTTACGCAGCGAGAAAAAATTGAACTTCAGCCGGTCGAACGGAAGAAGGTTAAGGAAGGAGTACAAAATCTCATTACAAAACTGAAACAGGAGAAGCTGGTGTTTGACTGGAAAAAACAGCAGCGATATATCTCCGATGTGAAAGTCACTATCGAGCAGGAATTCGACGATATCCTTCCCAAGGTGTACAACCGGCGCCTGTTTGTCTCAACGGTGAATGAGGTATTTGATCATGTATATCACAAGTATTGAAAAGAGGCTTAAAATGATAATAAGCTATTAAATAATCGAAAATCAGCTCTTTATTAAATCAAATAGCCAGGGTGTTATGATTTTTGCTTAAAGAGGAAGCTTCTCCTGATTTTATTTCATCCCGATAACCCGATCTCCCGGCCGGGATAGTATGGTTGTTTTTGATGATAATGGATGCAAATTTGTTTCAACATCAAAAAATCACTCATAATAAAACTGATCGAGCGTCAGGTCCCAGAACGCCTCGATCTCTTCCAGTGTTGGCTGGTTTACAGGCCTTACCACTCTGAAGCCAACAAAAGGGGCATTTGTGTTCCACCAGATGCTTTGTGGAATTTGAGGATCATCCCGCTTCCAGTTTCCCGGATTCGATTGAATTCTTGAAAAGCAGGTAGTTTCATCAGCTCCGTGGTTCCAGGAACCGCCCCTGACGACCCTTGGCTCGAGGGATGTTGGTTCTGTCCAGGGATCTGTGACGTTTTCACCTTCACTGAAGGCTTCTGTTAAATCGGGTAGATATTGATCGAGTGCCCATTCTGCTACATTACCAAGCATATCATGCAGTCCCCACGTATTCGGCTGTTTTGTTCCCACTTCGTGATACTGGTTTCCGCTGTTCTCGCTGTACCAGGCGTACTGATCTAATTCATCAGGATTATCTCCGAAATGGTAGGCGGTTTCTGATCCCGCCCTGCAAGCATATTCCCATTCAGCTTCTGTGGGAAGCCGGTAAAAGTGGCCGGTTTTCAGGGTAAGCCACCTTGTGAAGGAAAGAGCCGCAAATTGAGTAATGTTAATGACGGGATTACTTCCTCTGTCCATTCCGCCGACCGGATCGATATAGGGCAAACTGGGCATTGAAACAGCATCGGCGAGAGCCGGATCAAAACGTTCGTTTATATGATCAAATTGATCAGATAACAAATAGAGTTCATAAAGATTCCACGTAATTTCATGTTTTCCCATCCAAAAGGGTGAAACATTAACAGCAACTATACTGCTGTTACTCTCTTCATTTCCCATGTAAAATGTACCGCCCTGTACCGGAATCATGTCAATTCCAAAGTCATAATCCGGTATATGCTCTGTGTATGCTTCAATACCTGGGTCTTGTGTAGCCTCAGCACGGTCGGTTACTTCTGATACTTGCGAACAGGCTGAGAGAACAAAAATAAGCATCAGCAATACAACAGTAAATTTATCCTTAAAATTTTGTTTCATTTGAAGGTGTGTTAATAATTTCGGTGTGATATGAATTCACGGAAATAAAATTGATTATGAATAAATCTGAGGTTAATAGCATTTTGCTACGGCCTGTTTAAACATTTAAGGTTTAATTGTGCAATTTAAATTTAGCATTTTCAATACTATGCTTTGGGGGAGGTACATAGAAAGAATGGTCAGTGATTCTGAAAGTCTCGTTTCAAAAAATGTAATTCATGTTAAGAATATATTTATAAGAAAAGTAAATTTATAGAGATCATATACTTTTTTTTGTTGTTGATGATCTTATTTTTTGCTTTGTATTGAATAAATGGATATATAGAAAGTATATTTTTGTTTTTCTTCGGACTGAATGCTGAAAATGTAGTTTTTTTGCAAGATATGTAAATGCATGCTTCCTAAGCTCCGATAAACGTAGTAAAAAATTAACAGTAACATTTTAACGATTAACATAATGAAGAAAACAGAGCAGAGCCGACGGAAATTTCTGTCCACAATGGCGATGGGAACGGTTGGAACCTTAGGTGCTTCAAGTTTATTTGCTGCGGGTAATGCCAGTTCTTCCCGGAATTATAAATTCCATTCAGACAGAACATTGAGTATGCATGAACAAGCTCCGGATGGTCCGGTGCTGAAAGCGGGATTGGTTGGCTGCGGAGGCCGGGGTACAGGTGCAGTTGCAAATTTTCTGGATGCAGGGCCCAATCTTGAGATCGTAGCCCTGGGTGATGTTTTTTCGGATCAATTAGCTAAGTGCCGGCAAACACTGAAACAGTCAAGAGACATAGATATTCCCGATGAAAATTGTTTTGTAGGATTTGACAGTTATCAAAAAGTTATTGATTCGGGTGTAGACATCGTACTTTTTGCTACTCCGCCTTATTTCCGTCCTCAGCATGTGAAAGCGGCTATCGAAGCGGGCAAGCATGTATTTCAGGAAAAGCCTGTAGCCGTTGATCCGTACGGAGCCCGTATTATGGATGAGGTAACTCAAAAAGCGAAAGAGAAAAATCTTTGTATGGTCAGCGGTACCGCACGGCGATATGCGAAAGATATAATTGAGACACAGCGCAGAGTGGCTGCCGGTGAAATTGGAGAGGTGGTCAGTGCCAATGTCCTCCGAAACGGGGGTGCTCTCTGGTGGGTGGAACGAAAGCCAGAATGGTCGGATCTTGAATATATGCTGCGTAACTGGGGAAACTTTGCATGGCTTTCCGGTGATCATATCGTCGAAATGTTTATTCATGAAGTAGATACGATGAGCTGGTTTGTCGGTGGCCACCCGCAGCGGGCGATTGGTTACGGCGGCCGAATGCAGAGAATTTCAGGTGATCAATTCGATCAATTCAGTATTGTTTATGAGTATGGAAATGGTAAAAAAGTGCATTGTGGAACACGGCAGATTAACGGGCTTGGCTGGGAACGGAAAGAGGTTATCACCGGAACCAAAGGGTTTGCTGATGCAAGTGGTTCACTTTATGATCTAAATGGGGAATTGATCTGGGAATATCCCTATCCGGAAGAAGGTGATGATGATCTGACCTGGAGAGTGAATAATCCGTTTGTACAGGAACATATAGAACTGGTTACTGCCATCCGAGGCGGAAATTATCTTAACGATTCAGATGAACAGATCAAATCGAACCGGATTACCATCATGGGTAGAATGGCTGCCTACACCGGCAGAGAGGTGACCTGGGATGAGGTTCTGAACTCGGATATGCGTCTCGGGCCGGATGAACTGGACTTCTCACGTTCTTATGAGGTGCCGGATACTCCGCCGGTTGTGGGTACGGCGCCGACTCCCACAGACCGCTACGCTTAGGCGGGTACTTTTTTAATACAAATTTTTCAATGTTCAGGCAAAGGCTTCCCGGGTTTCTGAAACCCGGGATATCTTCATCTTTACGAGATTATGTTTTTGACTGTGTTGTGATGAAATTCTCTTATTTCACTGTCCCCTTAACTGAATAATGTATTCCGCTTCTTCAATGAGACTGTCATAGACCTCTCTGGCAAAATCATAAGCCTCTCTTGCGGCTTGCAGTTCACTTTCCCGGATTCTCGGGCTTTTCATTTCCCAGCTCTGGTCAACCGCAGCACGCATCCATTCAGCACTTTTTTTCACCCGGATCGGCTGATCACTCAGGCTAACGAAAATCGGATTGGTATGTGAACTGGCATACACGCGAATGGCCAGCCAGCCTGATTCTTCAATCTCATAATCAAATTGAACATCCTTCCAGCTGCCGTCAGCCAAAATCTCTTTTGTTTCAACAGGGTAACCGTTTACAATCAGTTCAACGGGAATGTTTCTGGATGTTCCGATTCTGGCACGTTCAATATGCCAGTAAGGAGCTTCATCAATCTGCCGGGATGCAATATGTTTTCCAATCTCACCCTGGTGTTCCTTCAGCATGGCTGCCACCCGAACAGATACATTTAACGTTTCCGGCCCGGATAATAAAACCTCGCTCTCTTCTTCACCCAAAACAATATCATTTACTTTGAAATCGATCAGGTGAGAAAACCCATCTGATACATAGCTATTTCCATCTTTAATGGCTTTCATCAAACTGACAAAGTTTAAATCGCAATAAACATAAGTCCTGGCAATGCCCACTCTCTCATCATAAATACAGGGAAAATCAGATTCACCGCTTGCCCTTGTTCTGAATCCGCTGTTCAGGGCGTGATACCACATGTTCAATTCAGCATGAACAGGAGTATCGCCAAGTGAGTAAATATCTACCACGTCGTGTGTCACGGTCACCACATATTCATTGGCCCCGATACCATCCATCCGGGGCATCACATAGTTGGGAACCTCAAAAGTTGGTTCGGTTGGATAAAGGCCCCAGCCCGAATGCGAATAACCAGTAACCGCATCCTGCGATTTCGCCCATTCCAGAACGGGAAGCGTCCAGCTTGGCCACTCTTCAATGGTGGTGGTATTCGGATAATTATCTTCAGTCAGATTGATGAGGGTCAGATGTCCGGCATGTGACGAAGGAAAACCCGATACTTCCACATCGTAACGCAAAATATTTTGGTCATCAGAAAGCGGGTGCACATCTCCGGTAAAATACTGTTTCTGATGATACCAGCTTGGCCCCCAGGTAAGGTTGCTTCCGATATTTAAATCTTCACCCTGAATTTGTCTCCACATATGATATGGCGGCACGCCCTCTTCCGGGCTCTCATAATGGGAACATCCGGCTGCGTGAATATGATGATCATAACTGTGCCACCCTTCGGAGGCCATATGAACCCATCGTTTCAGGCGAAAGCTTACTTCCATCGAATCAACATGTTCAGGGACAATCAGCTCTTTTTGCTGAGGAAGATACTCCGGCCCCCTGCCATAGGTTACGTGATAGGTTCCGGGTGATAAATAGATATGTTCACCGTCCTGGCGGTAAATCTGCGGCTGAAAGAAAAAATCGGGATAAGTATCCCGGCTGGCGACCCGCCGTGATGGCAGCGGATAGATTCCCCGTAATCTGTTTTCCGCGGGGAGCATATCGGTTGCAGGACGCCGTTCAAATTCCCTCATTCTTGCCATCGCAATCCGGTACTCTTCAGGATAAAAACCATCGTCACTGATTTCGAAACGTTCCAGGTCATCGGTGATGATGAAGGAAGCCATTACGGGCGTTCCATCCAGATCTTTTACATCAAACAGCACTTTGACGGCTGGTTTGATATCAAAAAGAATATCGATCGTGTTTCTGAAGCCAATATCTTGTGTACCCTGTCCAACGTTAAAGCCCAGTTGAGCTTCTCTTCTCCCCGTTTCACGCGTGTAAATATGTATTACTGCATATTCCAGTTCAAGCCCGGACAGATTCGGGCGAAGCGGCGGGTTGCGGGCCATCGAGATTTCCAGAAAACGGTTGTCCAGCTGACCGGGGGTAAGTCTGTTATCTTCCGCCATTCGCGGAGCTCCGGTGGAGCGGTGCAGAACGGGTTCTGCATTGGGGCTTTCGGCTTCCAGAATGGCTGTAACATTTGCCTGATTATGAACCTTCAGTAAAAAAGTAGACCAGCCTTCCTGCCTCAAAACAGGTTCCGCTTTTCCCGGATGCACTTTTACACGAGATTCGGCATTTATGTCTACGACTGCCAAAACAAAAGGATCAAGAATTTCCTGAACTCTTCGTACAGTCGTTTCATCGTATGCCTGATCCTGCATCTCTTTGAGTTGATTGAAAGTGGCCTGAGGCAGAGGGCTTCCGATATGAGATAACGCTTCGGCGATTCTCACTGCCTGGGCAATAACAGGCTGCGGATCAACATTTTCAATAAAGTCAGGCACTGAGTGTGCATCACCGGCATGATGATGGTGGTGTTCTTGAGCATAAAGATTGACTGCGAAAAGTAAAAGGAGAGCAAGGGAAATATATGATTTCATGATAGCAGGTGTGCGGTTGTGAAATGTATCCCAGCTGCTTTCACAGATCATGCAGCCTGAAAAAAGCTCTGAGAAAAACAGGTGAGATATCAGACTATACAAAAATCGCAAGAAAAAGAAAATAGCGTTTTGTAAACGGAACTGTTTGGTTTATGCTGACGCCTCGCGAATAGATCCGGTGGATGTCCGGGCGAGCGGTATACCGCGGCCACTGTCAGGTTGTTTGATTCGAACCGATAAACACAAACTTAGCTTATCTCATTAATCAGAATGATAGTTTTTCTGGGAAAAAAATATCTGGCCAGGCTAACCTTTGGCCTGCTGAGTGTAGGATTTTCAAAATGTTTGAATCGTTTCTATTAAATAAGCTTATCCTATAGTTTTTATCCGCCAGATTGTGATTGTAAAGGTATTACTGATTAAAAACCTTACAGGGAAAGGGTTTTTATAATCGAAAAATATTGATTAATCTTAATGCCTGTTAATATCAATCTTTCAATTTCTTTGTTTTTTAGTCAATAGCTGAGGTTTGACACGAAACGAAGCAAATTTAATTTCAGGATGAATGTGATAAAATTTTCGTCAATTTTTTGTACGGTTACTCTTCTTTTCTGGTGTTTG
This sequence comes from Balneolaceae bacterium, assembly GCA_007123785.1. Taxonomy (GTDB): domain Bacteria; phylum Bacteroidota; class Rhodothermia; order Balneolales; family Balneolaceae; genus Rhodohalobacter. The sequence goes on along the minus strand of SLGL01000338.1, from coordinate 1,505 downwards.
CTGGCAGGATGCGATTCCGGAAGTGATCTTGATTTACCGGATCATACAACTGCCATAGTTCAAAATGGGACAATTCTTGTAAGTGCCGGCAGCCATCATCTGGAACAGAGTCCTGTCTCTGTAGACTGGGACGGACCAGCACCTTCTTGTCTTGAGAGTAACGGTGAATTAACTCCTGTTCAGTTCGAAGAGAGCGGAGGCGGACATACCTCATTGTGGTTTTCAGCTGCAGTACCGGCAGGTGAAACCAAAACATTTGTGCCCTCTGAACAAGAGGAGTGTACAGGATCTGCATTCTTGTGGGAAAGGGAAGGTGAAACCAGCTATCGACTTTTGATTGATGGTGTGCCTGGAATCGAATATCATTTTCCTGAATTTGATATGGATAGTTATGAGGAAACGATGAAGCCGTTTCATCACGTTTTTTCACCGGATGGCTCACAGTTGATCACGAAAGGGATCGGGGGAACCTATACCCACCACAGGGGAATATTTTACGGATATAATCATGTGCGGATTGGTGAAGATGGTGAAAGCATGAATCTTTGGTCTGCCCGGGAAGACCGTGGTGAAGTCACAGAACATCGTGATTTTGTTAGAGAATGGACCGGTCCGGTATATGGCGGGCACGAAGTAGAAATTGAATGGAAAGACTCCGATGGCGAGATTTTTGCCGATGAAATCCGCCGTGTTAAGGTGTACAAACGTTCAAACGGTGAGCTATTGATCGATGTGGAAAGTAACCTCACATCACATGTTAATGAACTGCAACTTGATGGGGACCTTCATCACGCAGGAATTCAGTTTCGGGCTTCACAATATGTGGATGACAATCCCGAATATTCCCGTTTTCTGCGGCCGGAATCATGGGCAGATTATCCCGAAAATGAAGAAATTGATGATCCTGAAAATTACACAAATCTCCCCTGGAATGCGTTTCAATTTGTGGTTGAGGGCGAACCCTATACCGTTGGTTATTTTAGTCATCCCGGCAATCCGCAGGGTGGTGAGATGTCGGAAAGGCTTTATGGCCGCTTTGGAGAATTCATTCCCGGTATCGTACTTGATGAAAGTGAAACTCTCACTCTCCGGTATCGTTTTTTAATATCATCAGGGCACGAAATTGACCGTGAAAGAATGGATCAGGAATATGCGTTGTATTCAGGAACCTATTGATCAGTATTTCACCTGTGTGATACTTTTTTCGAAAACGTCAGGTTTACAATAAAACAGGTATGTTTATAGTTCAGGACTGAAATGACTTGACTTGTTTATTATGGTTGATAAGATAACAGCCGCTTCAGGTCATTTTATGTTTTACCTGTTACTTCGATTTCTTTTATTTTAACTTTGGAAGCATCATTTAACAGAAGTGTTATCCAGAGGCTTCTGATAGCTGTTTTTTTATTAAAGTACGAAACGAAAACTTATTATTTTTTAAAATGTACGATTCTGTATCTCGACGTTCAGTTTTAACTCTCTTTTGTTTTTTGATGAGCATCTCT
>SLGL01000494.1 GCA_007123785.1 Balneolaceae bacterium | reverse complement strand
GGCACAGGAAAACTTTAAATAAGCGGATAAACTCTGTGCAGCCCGAAGATGTTACTACTCTGATTTATACCTCGGGCACCACTGGAAAACCTAAAGGTGCCATGCTTACTCATCGTAATATTGTGAGTAATGTAAAAGCAGCACACGATGCAATCTATATTGACGAAAATGACCGCTGCCTTTCATTTCTTCCGTTGTGCCACTCATTCGAACGAACCGGCGGCTATTATGCAATGATTGCCGGAGGCGCAGAAATCTATTATGCTGAAAGTGTGGATACGGTTGCCAAAAATATGACGGAGGCTCATCCTACAATTGTTGTCAGTGTTCCTCGTCTGTTCGAAAAAATCTATAACATGGTAAATAACAATGTTCAGGAAGGTAGTGCTATTCAGCAGGCTATTTTTTCCTGGGCACTGAATGTAGGTGAAAAATACTGGAACGGAAAACGCGGACTGGTTTCGCTCCAAAAAACAGTTGCAGACAAACTTGTTTTTGATAAACTGAAAGCCCGGACCGGAGGGCGAATCCGCTTTTTTGTCTCAGGAGGAGCGGCTCTTCCTGCAGAAATCGGAACCTTTTTTATGTCGGCCGGACTAAATATACTGGAAGGGTATGGACTCACAGAAACATCTCCGGTGATGACCTGTAACCGCTACGGTGATGAAGAGATGGGAACGGTCGGCAAGGTTGTAAACGGAGTTACAGTGGGTATTCAGAGCCTTTCTGATAATAAAATAATCGCCCGGGTAAGTGGTGAGGACTACCCGACTGACATCACCTGCGAAGCCGGAGAAATATTGAATCGCGGCCCCAATACCATGAAGGGTTATTGGAAAAACGAAGAAGCCACCAGGGAGATGATTGACGAAGACGGATGGCTTCACACTGGCGATGTCGGGGAATTTGTGAACGGAAGGCTTAAGATTACCGACCGCATCAAACACATGATTGTGAATGCAGGCGGAAAAAATATTTATCCCGGCCCGATTGAAGATCTCTTTAAAACCAGTCAGTGGATCGATCAGCTTGTGGTTGTTGGTGAGAAAAAATCGTTCATGGCCGCACTGATTGTTCCTGATTTCGAATCTCTCGAAAAATATGCCAAACAGAACGATATAAAATACCAAAATAAGGAAGAACTGATTGCGAATGAATCGGTTCAAAACCTCTATAGTAAGGAGATTCGCAACTTTTCCAAAGAGCTGGCATCACACGAAAAAATCCGTGATTTCAGACTAATTGCTAATGAATTTACAGTGGAGACCGGAGAACTTACTCCTACACTCAAGGTAAAAAGAAGAGTGATTGAAGAAAAATATGCTGGTCTGATCGATGATATTTTTGCAAACGATCAGGCTTGAGTATGTTTGATTCGTGATTTTTTAAAATCCGGATTTACCATTCTTTGTAGGGTTATCTTTTCAGGAGATAAGCCAGCCGATAAAAAACATAACTACCCCGGCAGCGCAAAGAATGCCGCCAAATTTGGCAAACACGGTTGTTTTTCGAACCCGTTCGTCCGGATCGAGGTCATCAAGCCATGCAGAAAACCCGTCCAGAGTCAGTTCACCATTTCGGTTTCTGATTCGGCCATGAGCCCAAATACGATTGCCGGGGCGAATGGCTTGTTCTTCCATTCCCTCTTTTTCGAGCAGGTGAAATTTTAAAAAGCTGACAACCGATTGCAGAGCATTCTCTTCGGCGTTCGTGTTATCAAGGGGTTCACCGGCAAGGCTATACCGTCTCATGGCTGTAAGAATCCAAATTGCCGAAATCTTCTTACTGTTGATGATGATACTTTTGTCCGGATGTGATTCGTCAGTCAATGCAAACCGGGTATCGACCTTGCCAATACGCCTTACGTTCGAGGTATTTCCACTGCTTGATCGAAAAAAACCCTGATATGTTTTATAAGCGCGCAGCCACAGAACCTCATCACCAAGCACCGGAGATTTCCCCGGTGTATCAATAGGGCGGGCAATTCCTGCGACCGATACATCTTTCGCCTCACCGGCCTCCGATGGTGAAATTACCTTCCGCCCGCTGGCACGCTGCCGCTTTGAGAGATTGATCAAAGCTAAGAATAACCCAAAGAATGTAATCGGTATGCCAAGAATCATCAGTATCATAGCTCCACACTTGTATATTTTTATTCAAAGTAAAAGGCTGTTCAACAATTTGGATTAAACTGTCCGCCAATACAGTTGGCCCTTAATTCGCCTTTTACTGAAACTACGCCTCCCTCATGCTGATCAATTGCAGTAAATTCAAATTCTGCATCTAATCGTGCATTTGAATAAGATGTAATTGTAAGTTCTCCGCCATGATTGTCCAGAGTTTCGAAAAAACCCTCTTCATTAAGGTCGGCATAATTACCACTGAATGTTGAGTTTTCACCAATCTGGAAGGTGCCTTCTTCGATAGAAAACGAATCCTCTGAGTAGACTGCCCTGAATTCTACAGAAAAGGTTACCGCATCCGGTTCTGCATTTGGATCGATTGAAAATACAACATCACTTATGAAAATTTGAAAAGTGACAGTATTGCCGGAGGTCTCAGAAACATAAAAAGCTTCTCCCTCATGGATTTTCTCAATAGCTCCCGAAACCGAAAATATACCATTTCCTGACCCTAAACTGTCTGACCCTGTTGAACTATCTGAACAGGATGTGAAACCGGCCAGTAGAATTGCAATTAACAGTGTATTGATTTTTCTCATTTTATCGTATTAAAAGTTGAAGATTTGCCCTTAATACGATAAAAAATTTACAACAGCTCAAATAAAAATAGGATCAGCAGGCATCCTTTTGTTGGTCAGGTTGATGGTCAGTCATTTAAAAATGAACGAAGAAATTGAATGCCATCTCTGTGACAGTGTTTGCCAATCAGATATTTTTTCTATTAAAGAGTTTGAACTGATGCGGTATTTCTCTTGATAGCTGAACTTTGAACTTTTAGCCGGGTTTATATTTTTTTCAAACTAAAAACTTTGGGCCTGTCAGGTCGAATCAAAGAAATTCAAGCCTGTTTCTGATTATAGACTCATATAAGAAAAGGAATCAGGTTGCGCTATTACTGAAAAGATATCCCCGCCTTAAAACAAACGGGGTTGTATCTGGAGTTGTTATTTTCTGAGAACCTGAATGTATACGACGGAAGTTCAGTCCGAAGATTTCCGTGCATCAATAAATGATTTAATTCCGGCAATCAAAAACAGAATGCAGAGTATTGCCATGATTGCCTGACCGATGGCTGCACCGGTCCGTTCTGGCATTTCGCCTCCGGTAAGGGCGCCAATCATGCCGATGAGCCCGCCGAACGAACCGCCAAGGCCAAGAATGGCCAGCAGAAGAGCGGCATGCATGGCATGCTTTCTCATGGACTCCTTCTTGTTAGCAAGCAGACCCAGGCCTGCAAAGACAATTCCAAAGAAGGAGGGGATGAGTGCGGTGGCGCTGGCAGCACCGGTGAGGATATAAGAAAAAATTCCGAGGATAATCAGGAGTATCCCTATGTTGATCGAAAATTTTGGCATGGTATAAAGTTAGAGTTAATAATTGTCATCAATCCGTTTCAGGATACGCCGCACGCGCCGTCGGTTTACACCGAAATCACCCCGGCCAATGCGGCTTGCACTTTTGATGTGAAGAACCGATTTGTCTTCTCCGGCCGGTTCTGCCAAAATAGTGACATCATCCATAAAACCGAATACCGGAATGCGAAATACCGAAACTATTTGAAGGGATTGTGAATCACATACTGTTTTATGGGGAAACATCGTTTCAACCGCCATGTTTGCTGCCCGGTAGAGTTGTTGAGAAGAAACATTGTATTCTACCGAATGGATCACGCAATTAGGAGTTCCGGGGCATGGATCAAAAGGGGTATTCAAATCCGGATCTGTTTCGAAATCCGACGGAGTTGAGCCCTTGAGGAAGAAAATAAGAGGAACTGCCAAGACTTGGTTAGTTAGGTTTGATAATTACAGGGGAAAACTTAAATCGGCCTTCTGGCATTCCATTTATGTTCTATAAATCATTTACTCAATGCCTGTATATAATCCCAGGAACAGAATGGTGTTGGTATTATTTTCACGGATAAAAAACAGAAAAGGTTCTTTAACGGGGAAGCCCTCTCTGATCCAGACTGAATTGGCAATGTTCATGACCACCTGCGGATCGAGGGTGGTGAGTAGTTCGATCAAATCTTTGTAAGCGCTGTTGATCTCTTCCCGGGTCAATCCATCGTAGCCGAAAAATGAAAGTGTCCGCTTCATAAGGTAATTGTTGATTTGATCAATTCGTGTTTTGTGTATTTACACATCAGCTTGGTTCGGTACCTATAATAAACATCAAAATTGTTTGGGGGATGAGGGGTGAGTTATCACTCCAGGCTCAATTTTTTCTGAATCGATTTACATGGCAGTGATAAGAGTGATATTTTATAATGATGTTGAAAATCTATGAAACCATATCGCACGGCCCGGTCACAATCAGGGAAAAAGAGTGGCGGCAGATAAAATACCGCCATGAGAAAGAGTTGGAGAAAATTCTCGATTCCTACCTCGAAAAACGATCGCGTCAAATCAAAGATCCGGTGCTCGATTTTCTTTTTGAGTATTATGCTTTTCGCCCTTCTCAACTGAGGAGATGGTCGCCGGGTCCGGGTGTACTGCTCGAATTTTCAGATCCGTCGGGCCTGCCCGAGATCTCTGAGCTTTTTGTGAAAGATGACAAGGCGATTCTTAATTTGAATCTATTCCCAAAAAAACGCCTCAAATCCATCCGGTGGATTCGGGATCTTCTGGAAAAAAGTTCACTCAACAAACCAGCGTTTGGATGTTTCGGGATGCATGAATGGGCGATGGTGTATCGTGCAGGAGAAGTTCGCCACGAGCAGATACCACTCAGGTTGACGGACGAAGAGGTTGCAGAATTTGTGGAATCGCGTCCGCTCGTATGTACCCATTTCGATGCTTTCCGTTTTTTTACCGAAAAAGCCCGCCCGATGAATAAGCACAGCCTGAGTCGTGACAAATTCAAAGATATGGAGCAGCCCGGGTGCATTCATACAAACATGGATCTGTATAAATGGGCGTTTAAACTCTATCCGTGGATTTCGGGTGATTTGATACGTGAAGCTTTTCTGAATGCGGTGGAGGCACGAAAAACCGATATGCAGGCCAGTCCGTATGATGCCCGCGAATTTGGCCTTGAACCGATCAAAATAGAGACGGAAGAGGGTCGGAAAATCTATATGGAAAAACAGATGGAGATTTTTGAGAAATCAATGCCAATCCGAAAGAAACTGATCCGGGCGTATGATGATGTAATTGAGCTGGTCAATAATTAAGCGTCAACGGGTGAGTCATCAATAAACAATTTAATCCCGTAACTCAAGTTCCGAAAAATGGCTCTGTAGTGGCTACAAAAAAATGAAAAGGCACTCCGTAAACAGCGTGATCACCTGTTTACATTGTTATATAAGCTAAGAGTGGACCCTGCCAATAACCTGGCCGAACGAAAACTGCGCCCGGAGGTAATTACCCGAAAGGTATCCTGTGGCAATAAAACCCGAAAAGGAGCCGACACCTGGCAAATCCTTACCAGTCTGATTGTGATTAATTCCCAAAATTGAATTAATAATCTCGACTAAACCGGGAAGGAAATTTTTCCGAAATTCACATTGTGAACGTAGCCGTGTTTGGCGCGGAAGGTAAATCCGTTTCCGGCAAGTATCTCGTTGGCAATTACCGCAAAGACGATTGCTTCTTTGGCATCAGGGTTGATACCCAGTTTGGAGATATTTTTCACATCACAATCGGTAAGCAGTCCCCGAATTCTCTTCATCAGGAAAGCATTTTCAACGCCACCTCCGCTCACATAAACAACGGTTTTTTCAGTTTCAGATAGATGGGTTTTAATTCTGTCTGTGATGGTCCGGGCCGATAACTCCGTAATGGTCCTGATGAGATTTTCCAGTTTCAAATCATCAGTATTAATCCCGGCTTCTTCCGCGCGCTTCTTCACCCACCGGATATTGAAAAATTCCGGCCCGCTGGTTTTGGTTTTGATGATTTCAAGCCACGGGTCGCTCAGGAGTGAATCCAGCAGATTTTCATTTACCGAACCCGAAGCGGCAATGTTGCCATCCAGATCGAACGGTTTACCCCTAAGCTTTTGACAGAATTGATCGATGAGAGTGTTGCCGGGGCCGGTATCTGTGGTGAATACGCCTTCAAAGTCGGTCTTGTCAGGAGGCAGAAATGTAAAGTTTGCAATCCCGCCGATATTAAGCAGAACACGCTGTTCTGATTTGTTCGTAAAGAGAAAGCGATCCGCAAGAGCTGCAAGAGGTGCGCCCTCTCCGCCCATAGCTGTGTGTTTCTGGCGAAAATCGCTGATCGTAAGAATGCCGGTACGGGCGGCAATCTGGTCACCGTCTCCGATCTGAAGCGTACTGTTCATTGCAGGGATGTGGTTCTTCTGGTCACGTTCTGGAAAGTGGTAGATCGTCTGCCCGTGGCTGGCTATGCAGTCAATTTCACCCGTTTTGATGTTCCATTCGTACAATGTTTTGAGGATCATTTCCGCATGCAGATTGCCGATCCAGGTGTGATGGTAGCAGACATCAGCGAGAGAAACCTGCTCAACCGATGTGATTTTTTTTAGTTTACTGATGGTCGCCTGATCATACGGTATCGTCAGGAATTTTTCGAGCTTCACAACGGTATCAAAGCCACTTCCTCTGACAGAACAGAGGGCAATATCCAGTCCATCGAGCGATGTGCCTGACATCAGCCCGATAATGGTGCGGCTTTCCTTTTTTGATGTTTCGCTTAATTTTTGAATGGATGGATTCATATCTTTGATACTTATCAAAAACCTTTCGGTTGAATTCACGAATCTAAAAGAATTATGGAAGAAACTAACGAATCTGAATTTGAAGAGTGGGAAAAAGATGTGGAATATCTGGTGGGAATATTGAAAGAGAGCTTTGAATCCACCGATGCCCGTTACAGTGTGGATGACATTAACGACATTCTCTACGTGGAACTGGAAGGCCTTAATGACTTTTCCGAAGAAGAGATCATCGAAATTGCCGAACCGATCCTTGATGTGATCGAACTCGATTTCGGGGATGTAATTTTGGTGCCCTTACAATAAGCTCCATAGGGTTTCCCGCAGATTTTATGAATGCTGTTTGTCAACACAGCAAGAAGGCCGTCACTGATTACAATACCAAACGCCATAATGGAAGCCTGGGAAAATGCTCTCCGGCAGATTATGAAAGAAACTGGAGGAAGCTGCCGCAAGACAAGCGAAGAGTGCAGGTAATCCGAAGTGAAAACACGCCAGATTTTTTGGAGGCTAGCCTCCAATCCAACGCCATTGACACTTCGTGTCAATATCCCTATTGTACTATTAACTTAAACGAATAAACCTAAAAAACGGTCAAGTTAATTCAGGGATAGGCACGAACTCAACACTGCGCTCATAAGATCTCTCCACCGATCCGAGATCTGAAACCTAAGATCAAAAGTCACAGATTGTCTTCTCTCAGCGAATCTGGCTTTATCCCTTTTCACTTACTCCTTCAAATGCTTCTCAAAAAATTCAAAAATTCGCAAGTATTCATCATACCAGGAGTGCGGACTGGTGAAGCCGTGGTTTTCACTGGGGTAGATCATCATTTCGAAATTGGTATTGCCGCTCTGAATCAGTTTTTCGGCATACTGGAATGCATCCTGAGCTCCTACATTGTCATCAATCAGTCCGTGCAGTAAAAGAGCAGGACGTTTGAGCTCTTTAGCGTAGGTAAGGGGTGAGCTTCGGTCGTAATGTTCGGGGGCTTCGTCGGGATCACCCAGGCGGGGGAGTGTATACCAGGGGTTGGCATGGTAATAGTTTCTCCAGTTGGTTACTTTGCGAAGAGCTGCACCGGCGTGGAACCGTTCGGGTTTATCTGTGAGAGCGTAGAGTGCCATAAAGCCGCCATAGCTGCCCCCGTAAATGCCAACCCTGTCAAGATTGAGACAGCCGATGCAATCTTCCTAAAGCCAATCGAGGCCGTCCACGATATCCTGCGTTTCATATTTACCCATCCAGTTGGTCACATCCTCGCGGAACTTCCGGCCATAACCGGTACTGTGACGAAAATCCACCTCAACTACCACGTAGCCGTGATTCAGCAGATACTGGTGGAACATATATTCACGCCAGTAATTATTTGACCAGCCTTTGTACACATTTTGCAGAGAACCGGCTCCGTGGGCGAATACCACAACCGGATAACTTCGGGTTTCATCAAAACTGGCAGGATAGAGCACCGACATTGAAAGGCCGGTTTCTCCGTCACGTCCGGTAAAACGCACATACTCCTCTTTTTGCCAGTTGAATTCACTAAACCGTTCGGGTATGGATTGAGTGAGCTGAATTTCTTCACCGGGATTTTGGAGATCTATTTTAAACAGATCGAACGGACGGTTAAAGTACGTTTTCGCATAAACCAGTACCGACCGGTCCGGGCTAAGCTGAAACTGATAACGATAGGCGGTTTCTCCGGTCAGTTTCTGGATGCTGTTCGTGTCAGTATCGAGCAGGTAGATGTGGCGCTCCCCGTACTCTTCCTCGTTACTGGAATAGACGATGGTGTTGTCATCCACCCAGCGGGCCCACGGGACGTAGTACTCACCAGAGGTGTGCTGGGTCAGGGCGCTTCCGTCAGGGTTGACAGTATAGATGTGATTCCAGCCGCTCTGTTCCAATAAAAAAAGTATCTGGCCCTTTGTCGGGGCAAAAGCAGCGTAGGTATGATGGAGCCAACCTTCGG
>SLGL01000488.1 GCA_007123785.1 Balneolaceae bacterium | reverse complement strand
ATGGCCTGGTGCGGCGTACTTTTAAAACTGTTTGATGTGGCCGCAAAATGGGCTGCCATTGCGATTTTATTGAACGTGTTTACAGGGGCATCGCTTTTAACAGGTATTCTTTTGGCCGGAGTTATTTCGCTGATTTACATTACAGTTGGCGGTTTATGGGCCGATGTTTGGACAGACCTGGCCCAGTTCGTGGTACAGATTGTGGCCGGTTTCGCTATGTTTTTTATTGTGCTGGATATATTGGGAGGTTTCGGCTCTATCTTTACCATGTGGGAACAGCTTCCTGAAGAAAGCAGCCAGCTTTTTAATGATCCATATACCGCCGGATTTGCACTCACTTTTCTTGTCATATTCTTTTTCAGTTACAACGGAGGCACATGGAACCTCGCCACACGTTACATTTCATCTCCTTCGGGGTCCGATGCCCGAAAAGCCGCGCTTTTGTCGGGTGGATTATACCTGGTCTGGCCGCTGATTCTGTTTTTCCCCATGTGGGCTGCCCCGATTTTGCTTCCCGGCCTTGAAGACCCCACACAGTCCTACGCTCTTATTGCACAGGAATTACTGCCGCCCGGACTGGTCGGGCTGGTACTGGCATCTATGTTTGCCAATACCATGTCGATGACTTCGTCCGATGCCAATACGATCTCTGCGGTTATTACCCGAGATATCCTTCCAAATTTTTCCAAAAAATTCAAAAACATGAAGCAAAACCAGTCTTTGTGGCTGGCTCGCATGTCTACTTTTGTTTTTACGGGTTTAACTATCGTGGTTGCGATTTATGCAGATAATTTTGGTGGTGTTCTTGGGCTGATCGTTTTTTGGTTTGGTGCCCTGATTGGGCCGATTTCCATCCCGATGATTCTCGGACTTTTACCTGCTTTTCGCTACTGCGGACCGTCTGCAGCCATTATATCTATTTTTGGAGGGCTGACAGGTTTTGTAGTTGTGAATTATGTGATAGAAGTAACTCGTGCTACAGAGGTACTTACACCTATTGCTTTATCGTTCATACTTTTTACAGTCATTGGTTTGTTCAGCAGAAAACAGCAAATCGATCCCGAAGTGGACGATCTGATTAACATCCTTAAACACGATAAAACCTGATGAACTGGTGACTTAACAATCAGTATTTACCACGCATTTAAATTCAAACCCAATTCCTCAAAAGACGATTTGTCATGAAAACACCGATCAACCGCCGCAAATTCATCAAACTCACCGGATCAGCAGGCCTTGGCCTGGGTGTAATGGGAAGTTCAGCCGCTGTTCTCGGAAACTCAAAACCGAATGAAACCATAAATGTTGCTATTATGGGAACTAACGGCAGGGGAAGAGCCCTCGCCCGTGGCTTTTCCCGCCATCCCGATGTGGAAATAACCTACATCTGTGATGTGGACGATGATGCTATCACTCTTGGATTCGAAGCAGTGAAAGATGGAGGGCAATCCCGCGAGCCACAGGGAGTAAAAGATTTCCGTAATGCACTGGAAGACCATTCGCTCGATGTTCTGGTTATTGCGGGGCCCATTCACTGGCATGCCCCTGCCTCTATTCTTGCTCTGCAGGCGGGGAAGCATGTTTATGTGGAAAAGCCCTGCAGCCATACTCCTCACGAGGGTGAACTTCTGGTGGAGGCGGCAGCCCGTTATAACCGCACGGTTCAGATGGGTAATCAGCGACGGTCGTGGCCATACATTGTTGAGGGTATGGAGCGCCTGAAGGAGGGAATTATCGGTAATGTCTACTTTTCGAAATGCTGGTACGCTTCAAGCAGAGGTTCTATCGGGCATGGGAATCCCGCTCCGGTACCATCAAATCTGGATTACGATTTATGGCAGGGGCCCGCTCCGCGAAAAGAGTATAAAGACAATCTGATTCATTACAACTGGCATTGGCACTGGCATTGGGGTGCAGGCGAACTTCTGAATAATGGTGTTCACTTCCTCGACCTTGCAAGGTGGGGCCTCGGTGTAAATTTTCCCGAGAAAGTTGTGTCAAGCGGAGGGCGTTATCATTACGATGACGACCAGGAGACACCGGATACCCAGATCGTCACATACGATTATCCCCAGGACAAAACAGTGATGTGGGAAGCACGAAGCTGTAATCCCCGGCGTATTGAAGACTCGGCAACAGGCGTTTCATTTCATGGAACCGAAGGCACTCTTGTGATAGACGGAAACCGATACAGAGCTTATGATAACAATCACAATGAAATTGAAAACTCCGAAGATCACGCCAGCGATTCTGATTTTAATATCGACAGAGATCACATCGCAAATTTTGTGGAGTGTATAAAGTCGGGGGATGAACCTGTATCGCACATTGCAGACGCAAATGTTAGCGTTCATATCTGTCACCTGGGAAATATTGCACACCGATCAGAAACTGCCGTCCATTGTGACCCGGGCACAGGCCGTATTATCAACAACGAAAAAGCAATGAAGTACTGGACCAAAGAGTACGAACCCGGCTGGGAACCTTCTGTATAACCAAAAAATCTACTCATTCATCAAAAAAGTTGCAGACATCTATGGAAAATCAATTTAATAGAAGAACATTTGTGAAATCACTTACACTGGCTGGTGCGGGTATGGCATTGTCTGGACCCCGCCTTTTTGGTGCTGCGAATTCTGCCGGAGATGATATACCTATTGGTATTATCGGGCTGGATACATCCCATAGCCCGGCATTCACAAGGCTGATTAATATGGAAGATGATCCCGAGCTATCGGGCTTCAGGGTTACCGCAGCCTATCCGTACGGGAGCAGGGAAATCGAATCAAGTTACAGCCGCATTCCCGGCTATATTGACGATGTAAAAGAGATGGGTGTAGAAGTAGTGGAATCAATCGAAGAACTGCTGGATCGTGTGGAATTTGTGATGCTTCTGACAAACGATGGGAACCCGCGTCGCGAACAGGCGATGCAGGTACTGCGTGCAGGCAAAACATTGTATATGGATAAACCGGTAGCTGCCAGCCTCGAAGATACGGTAGCTATCTATGATACGGCCAGGGAACTGAATGTGCCGGTGTTTTCATCTTCATCCCTGCGGTATATTCAGGCTGCGCAGGATGTACGTTACCGGAATAAAATTGGTGACGTTCTTGGCGTTGACGCCTTCAGTCCATCGGCTATTGAGCCTTCACATCCTGACCTTTTCTGGTATGGGATTCACGGTGTGGAAATCGTATTTACTGTGATGGGTACCGGCTGTCTGTCAGTGACCAGAACCAAAACAGACGCCACAGATATTGTCACAGGAACCTGGGGAGATGGGCGGCTGGGCACATTCCGTGGGATTCGCGACGGGCGATCGGGTTATGGCGGTACTGCTTTTGGCTCTGAAGAAATTATTTCGCTCGGAACATTTGAAGGCTACAGGCCGCTGGTTGAATCAATTCTGAGTTTTTTCCGATCTGGCCGCCCGCCAGTTGACCCGCAGGAAACCCTCGAAATATATGCTTTTATGGAAGCAGCTGATGAAAGCAAGCGCCGGAATGGAGCCACCGTCAATTTGGAAGATGTGCTCGCGCGGACACGCAGATAATCTGTACTTATGAAAATGAAACTTCCGGGATTTGTTGACCTTCAGGTAAACGGCTACATTGGAATCGATTTTTCGAATCCGGGGCTGACAAAAGGTAATTTTAATAAAGCGTGCAGAGCTATCATTGAAAAAGGTACAGCTGTGTTTCTGCCCACTATAATCACATCATCCGAGTCAATTTTCAGGCGAAATCTGAAGCTTATTGCAAATGGTATCCGGCATAATGATCTTAAAAACCATATTCCCGGAATTCATATCGAAGGACCGTTTATTTCCGGAAAAGAGGGTGCTGTGGGTGCCCATAATCCAGAATGGGTGAAAAAGCCCGACATTACTTTTCTTGAAAAGCTGATCGAATGGTCAGATGAAAAGGTGAAACTGATCACAATAGCTGCTGAACCGGATGGAGCCGATGAACTCTGCCGATATGCCACAAGCAGGGGAATTGCCGTTTCCCTTGGCCACCACCTGGCCGGTGAAGAGGAGGTAAACCGGCTATCAGATGCTGGTGCCAGGGCTTTGACCCATCTTGGAAACGGAGTTCCTCAAACTATCAACCGCCATCACAATCCTATTTGGGCCGGACTTGCGAACGAAAATCTCACTGCAATGGTGATTACCGACGGACACCACCTGCCCGTGCCGCTTCTAAAGACTATGATCCGGGCTAAAGGAACTGGAAAAATTGTGGTGGTAAGTGATGCTTCACCGATTGCCGGTTTACCGGCCGGCCGATATAATACGCTTGGCAATGAAGTAATTCTTGAAGAAAATGGCCGCCTCTACAACCCTGATACCGGCTACCTTGTTGGTTCTTCATCCAATATGATGCAGTGTATGAAGTTTTTGTCGTCACTTGAACTTCTTACAGAGGATGAACTGGTTGATGTTGGATTTAACAATCCGCTGCGGCTGATTGGATTAGACCCTGAGAAGGTACTCAGCAAGCACCCATCTCATGAGATTCGATTATAAGGTTTTTTCACAAATTCGATCGTTTCGCCTGTCATTTTTTGCTAATAAAAATTAATGCCGTGTCCGTTTTTTGTGCCAGCGCAAGCGAGATACTGCCGAACGCTTTTTGATGGATTCCCGGTTTGCCCAATCCCATGATTACCAGATCGTGCTCTTGAGCCTGGTTTATCAATTCAGTTTTCGGGTCATCATTTCTGAGTATTTTTACTTCAACTTTGCCCGGAATAATTCGCCCTGCAAATCTTGATAACCGCACCTTATTTTTGTTAACTATCTCTTCCGGAGTGCTCGCAGGTAAAATTTGAACAAATGTCATTTCGGGCTGTGAGGTTCGCCATATACTGGCAGCTATCCTTGCCCGCAGGGGATCATGGCTGCTGAAACCAGCAACGGGAATCAGTACACGGCGGACTTCAGTTATCTTCCATCCGGAGTAGGGCTGACGGAAAACAACCACATCCGATTTTACATTCCGTACAAGTTGTTCGAGATTTTGGCTGGTTTCAAATTCTTCAAGACTGCTCAGGCCCAACAGCAAACTTCGGCAATTGTGAACTTTTGCAACCCGTTCTATTTCTTCCCAGGGACGTTCGGCAATGGTTGTTAGCGTATCAGGCCGCAATCCGGCCTCAAAGGATGCCTTCAAAGCTTGTTCGGTTACATCACGGTTTATCGTCAGGCGCTTGTGTATTTCATCACTTTCACCGCCCGGAGTAACGATTGAGAGCAGTAAGACACGACCTACAACCGGCGGAGCGAGTGCATTGGCTACAAATACCATCGATTCAGCATTGGCCGGGTTGTAAATTGGAAGTAGTACGAGCGGGCTTAATCCCCTGAGTCGTACCAAATCCGGATCAAGTGCCTGTTCAGAGGCTTCAATCGCCTCTGCTTTTTTTACAAAAAAGGATACAAACAAAACGGAGCCAATTAGCAGCCAGAATAGTGAAATCAATCCGGCTTCAGGTACAACTACTGCCTGGAACAGTGCAAGTCCGAGACAAGCGAGCATACCCACAATGGGAAGTAAAGGAAAAAGTGGGGCAGTAAAGGTCTCGTTCTCTTTGTAACGCCGTTTTCGCATCAGAATCATGATGAGATGTCCCAATGCAAAAGTAATTAGAAAAATAAGACTTGAGGCCGCACCGGCAGCGGCCACATCCGGTAAAATCAGGACAAGTAAAACCACAATACCGCAAGTTGCATACACAGAATTTACAGGAGTACCATGCCTCAAATGGATTGTAGAAAGATGATGTGAAAGAGTCCGGTCATTGGCCATCCTGAGAGCAATACGTGATGCTGCAAAAAGATTGGCCTGTAAAGCTGAGAGCATAGAGAATATACCAGCGATAAGAACCAGCCAAAATCCGAAAGCTCCAAGATATTTCTGTGCCGCAATTGCCAGTACCGTTTCCGGATTCTGTTCACTCAACGCCGCGATTGAACCACCAGGCTCAACACCTACGGTGGACATAACAAACAGTAGCGGTATGTAGATGGCTAATCCGACAACCAGCGTACCCACCATCGCCTTCGGGATCGTTTTTTCGGGATCTTTGATCTCTCCTGCAGCCGAACCGATCAAATCAAACCCCTGAAACGCGATGAACGTATAGCCCATTGCAGCGATAACACCACTGAAACCGCCTGTAAAAAAAGGATCCAGGCTCTGTTTTATATGGGAGAATGGCGTTTGGAAAACAACAGCAAGTCCGCCTGCAATCAAGATAGCAAAAACAATCAGTTTACCGATATTTGTAAACATTCCGCCATCTCCGGTTCCGCGAATTAGTTTAAATGTAAAAAAACAGATGGCACCGAGTGCAAGCAAAACCGGAGTCAGGTTATGTTCAAAAAGCCACTCGAGTCCGCCAGCCGGAATCTGTTGCAAAGAAAAGATAGCAAAGGCCCCAAAACCCAGGGCATAAAGCACGGCTGCAACAAGTGAGGCGAACCATACCACCCACCCAACACCAAAAGCCACCTGAAGTGACAAAGCTTTTTTTGCGTATGTATAGGTACCCCCCGACTGAGGATTAGCTGATGCCATCTCAGCGAAACTCAGAACTGTAATAAAAGCGATCAGCCCGTTGAGAATAAAAGCAAGTATTGCCGAGGGACCGCTAACTGAAAATGCCACACCAGCAAGTGCCAGAATACCGCCTCCAACCATCGCTCCCACTCCGATGCCAAGTGTACCTAAAAACCCGATGGTCCGGGGCACGGCAGATCTGTTTGGGTCAGAAATCAATTGTACAGCCTGTCCAGGTTTGGTTAGTGAGATTTGATTAAATCTTGTTGAATATAAAATTTTCTGTGACTTATAAAAGTCTTGATAATAACATAAAATTTATGCTATTCGGTTCAATTTTTTTTCAAAATTGCACAAATAAGCCACCCTGAACAGAATTAAGAACAATGGGTTGATTGATACCGAAGAATAATCTCCTTTATCAATGTTCTGTTTTACTTAAAAATCCTTTTGCTTAAAAACTCTCAGTCCAAGCCATGTAGGAACGGCGAGCCAGATGGCCAGCATGCCTCCTGCGGTGAAAATACCGAGATTAGATCCGAAAAACCGGCTGAAAACTGCTCCTGTGTATCCCATCAATGCGGAGATATCGAATTCCAGCATCACCATGATTCGGGCGAGGTCAATCGGATTGAGCATCGATACGGCAATCACAAAGCGCTCCAGCGGGTATTGGCCGAATGTAAATATAAGCATCAAAACCAGGCCGTCGTAAAGGATCGCCATAAACAGCCAGATTACAATAGTGAAACCGAAGCCCTTGATACGGTCATCGTAAAATTTCAGGCCAAGAACAAATCCCAGGGAGACAAAAATCAGTGTAAGAATGCCGCCAAGGCCAAGGACCATCGCTGATGCACCGCCATCCAGTATCAGTATTCCGTGCCAGCCCAGGGGCAGCATCGAACCGATAATGAAGGCAGTCATCAGCGGGGTGGAGATTCCCAGAAAAAGGCCCCAGTAGAGAACTTTGCGGTCAATCGGTTGTGTGAGCAGCAGCTCCACAAATTCGCGCGACTGATAGATATATAATATTCCGTAGATCATCCCGACCAAAGGAATAAAAAGCAGCATAACGTTGGAAAGGCTCAGCAGTGCCTCAGCACCTCCACCCCCGAAGCGCAGCAGCGAATCGGTCAGCATCAGGAAAATTAACCCGTACCCGATAACCCATTTGCCGCGCAGCAGAGTTTTCCATTCGTTTGATAAGATGTGAAGTGTTTGTGATTTCATGTCAGGAACCCCTTTGTGTCTCTCACCTGCATCTGGCCTCACCACCGCCGGATGGGGGAGAAAGAACTCTTTAAAACGTTAAAATTTCGGTGGCTGTGTTTGAATAATTTTGGACTGGCTTATCGGCGGCGGCAGATTCAGCAGGTGAATCATCTCCCATCATCCGTGCGATTGCTGCTTCGAGGCGATCTTCCCTGCTCTCTTCAAGCAGGGCTTTCATTGTTCCGTAATAGCGGATATTTCCGTCGAGAATAAAGATGACGTGATCCACAAGTTGTTCGAGTTCACTCATAATGTGAGAGGTAATAATCACTGTTTTTCCGTTCGCTTTTTCCTCTTTTACCCGCTCTTTGAATTTGTGGCTGGAACGGGGATCCAGTCCGGCTGTCGGCTCATCAAAAAAGAGGATATCCGGGTTGAACATCATCGATAGGGTAGCCCCCACTTTCTGCCGGTTTCCGCCGGAAAGGGTGCGCAGCGGCTTATTCAGCTCGGACTCCAGGGCAAACTGCTCAATTAATTCCTTCTCAAATACTGGTTCCTGATTTCTCAGCCCTTTAATAAAGCTGAAAAGTTCATTAACTCTCATATTTTCGGGGTAGCGTGCCACCTGCGGCATGTATCCGATATCTTTCCGGTAATTCCAGTTGCCGTTCAGTAAAGTTTCGTTTACGCAGATGGAGCCTGAATCTGGCTTAACAAGCCCCAAAATGGTTTTAATCAGGGTCGTTTTCCCCGCTCCGTTGGGGCCAACAATTCCGGTGGCCTGTCCGCTCGGAATGGTCAGATTCATGCCTTTCAGAACCGGCAGATCTCCGAATGATTTTTTTAACTCTTTAATTTCGATCATTGTATTCTCTGCATTTTGGGTTGTTCATCAATTAAGGTTTGAGGGGTGAGCACGGGCATAATCCGTTCGGCCATATCAAGCAGGCGGATGAACATGCTGCGCATTAGGATCAGCGACTCGGGCTGCCGGTCGATGATGATGGAAAAAAGGCTGACCGGCCGGTAGGGGACATCACCAATACCGTCCCGGT
>SLGL01000038.1 GCA_007123785.1 Balneolaceae bacterium | reverse complement strand
CAACTTATAATTCAATATAAACTTTTTTTAAAAAACACCCTGTCAAACGCTGCGAAATTTAACCGTGAGCTGCGTTGTCCCAAAAATGGTTTGCTCAACGTACTCAGGTACGTTTCCGCCAGAGTTTGAGCGGAGTGAAATCATGGCAGAGTTGTGTGTTAGTGGAATGATTAACTTTAAGGCCCCCTTGGGAATTGAATCGCGACTCTTTTCACATAGCGATTTTAATGTCCATCAGATCGAATATCGTTACTGCGTTACATCTTTACGAAACGCGCCCCGGTCCAACATTGTTGATTTGATATAACTAAAAAAAATCATGATCACTTAATAAATTACGAGATATGAATAGCCGGATGAATGCTGCATTTTTTGAAGAATATGGAGAACCTGATGTTGTACAATCGGATACATTGCCGAAACCTGAACCTGGAGAAGGTGAGGTACTGGTCCGAGTGAAATCGGCAGGGGTTAACCCGGTAGATACAGCTATTGTGCGCGGATTTTTAAAGGAAATGATTCCCGCTGAACTTCCGGCAGTGCCCGGGTGGGATCTGGCAGGAACGGTTGAGGAGACCGGGTTTGCCGCGCACCGGTTCAAACCGGGGGATGAGGTGTATGCCTATGCCCGCCGGCCTATTATTGGGCAAGGCACATTTGCGGAGTATGTGACCATACCGGAAAGCTACCTGGCACTGCGGCCCCAAAACATTTCGATGGAGGAGGTGGGCGGAATTCCGCTGGTTGGACTCACCGCCTACCAGTCGCTGTTTGATGCAGGTAACCTTCAGCACGGGCAAATGATACTGATTCTTGGAGCCTCAGGCGGTGTGGGAACGTTTGCTATTCAACTCGCAAAAACGAAAGGGGTTGAGGTGATTGGCGTTGCCAGCGAGAAAAATCACAACTATATGAAGGAACTGGGCGCCGATCATACCATTGATTACAGCGACAACCACGTAGGTGAGGCAGTTTCAGCCATTGCACCCGGGGGTGTGAATTTTATTTACGACTGTTCCCGCGGAGACGCGTTTGGACAGGTGATGGAATCAGGTGCGCTTAAAGAGGGCGGCAAGATTGTGTCCATCACCAAAAGTAAGCCCGATATCAGTGAAGATATCGATTTCAGTTATGTTTTTGTAGAACCGAATGCACGACAGCTTGAGCTCATAAGTGAACTAGCCGATGCTGGCAGCATCCGGGTACCCGTCACAAAAAGCTACTCCCTGGATGATGTTCCGGAGGCGCTGAAAGCCATCGAAAAACTGCACACACGAGGTAAGATTGTAGTTACTCCCTGATACAGCCGCAGTAAGCACGAAGAGGTATCGAGATTTATGAATAAGTTTTTGTCCGGCACCTCTTCTGTATTACACTGTGTCTACTGCAGTATAAACTCTCTTGGCAAAACTTTGTAACAGCTATATAGCCGTCGAGAGTGCAAATATCGCGGAAAAGAACGCAACGCAGGCGGATGGAACTTCTGAGTTACCTGATCTACAGTTTTAAATATAATGAATAGCCATCTTGAGGCCTTTCGAATCTTCAGGAGGGTTTTTGGGAAGAGATTTGATAGTTTTATCCAGTGATTGCTTGGCAGCCAGAGCAAGCGCCATCGAATCCACAATATCATCCTCTTCGACTTCATTACGCCGATACTCCTCTTTGATCTCCCGGAAAAAATCAGCCGCAATTTTCTCTGTTTTTCGGATCAGATCCAGCCGGTGACGAAGTCCTTTTTTAGTGTTTTTTTTCTGGAAAATTATCCCGCCGTTCAGGTTCATAAAAAGCAGTTCAGGGTGACTTTCGAACAACTTTTCCTGAAGCTCCGGTGTTTCGGCCAAAAAACGATCCAACACTCTTATTTTGGGTGTGATGTTCCACGCCTGCACCGTCAGCTTTTTCTCGGTGTATTCGAAACTTTCCATATTGGCTTCCACGTAGGACGGAGCGTGAAGTGCAGGGCGTATAGGCGGACTGAATACGCTGGATGCATACTCTGCTCCCAGCCTTTTTCGAAGAAGTTCATCACATTCACGTGTGTACTTTTCATCCTCCAGTCCAATCGGCATATCGATAAAAATGCGCCCGAAATCGTTGAGCGTTCTGAACAGATCTTCATCTGAACGAAGTATTTCATATCGCGGGTTTTCCTCGTCAAAGGTTATCAGTATCCATCCGGCTTTACAGCCGTCAATTCCGGCAGTTTTCAATGTCGTAATATTTTAAGGTAAAATGATTTTTTACAGGAAATCGATCTCATAACCAAGGACTACATTAATTTTGACCGTTTCTTATCAATACAGAAAATCTTTCCAATATCAATTTTCAAATGTTAACTCAAAGCCGATTTTCGCAATGAAATGTGCAATTCTTTAAGCTGTTTTTCATCCACAACATCGGGTGAGTTGTCCATCATACTTTGAGCCCGCTGGTTTTTCGGGAATGCGATCACATCCCGCAGGCTTTGAGCACCGGCCATCAGCATAACAATACGGTCCAGTCCAAGTGCAATTCCACCATGCGGAGGTGCCCCATACCGGAACGCATCGAGTAAAAAGCCGAATTTATTCTGGGCTTCTTCCTCATCAATACCGAGAATACCAAACACTTTTTGCTGCAACGAAGTGTTATGAATCCGGATAGACCCTCCGCCGATTTCATTCCCATTCAGAACCAAATCGTATGCTCTGGCATTCACTTTTTCAGGTTCTTCATCCAGCAGATGCATGTCATCATCAACGGGAGCGGTAAACGGATGATGCAGCGAATGATAGCGAAGGTCTTCTTTTGACCATTCAAACAGCGGGAATTCTGTCACCCATAAAAAGCGTGTTTGTGATTCATCAATCAGATCAAAATCGTGGCCGGCCATCAGTCGGAGTGCTCCCATCTGGTGATACACTTCGGGAGCGGAGCCTGCAAGAATCAGCACCAGGTCACCCTCTTTTGCTCCGGAAGTATCGGCCATCTTCTGCATGGTTTCATCATCCAGAAATTTACCCACGCTGCATGTGATCTCTTCTTCTGTTTTCTTCATAAAAATCATTCCGGCCGCTCCGGTCTGCGACTGCACACGTTCGGTGAGACGGTCAAGTGCACCACGCCCCAGTGTTCCCTGACCCGGTACAGTAATTGAGAGCACGCGTCCGCCTTTTTCCACTGTACTTTTGAAAATTTTGAATCCTGAATTCGCCACATCATCCGAGATATCATTCAGTTCAACACCAAAACGGAGATCGGGTTTGTCGGACCCGTATCGCTGAAGTGCCTCATTGTACGTGAGTCTCGGGAACGGGGTCTTCACATCCACATCTTTAAATTTTTTCCAGATCTCGGACATCAGCGCTTCATGTTCGGCATAGATTATTTCTTCATTTACAAAAGACATCTCCACATCCACCTGGGTAAATTCGGGCTGACGGTCGGCACGGAGGTCTTCATCACGAAAACATTTCACAATCTGAAAATAGCGGTCGAAACCGGAGACCATCAGGAGCTGTTTGTATGTCTGAGGACTTTGCGGCAGCGCAAAGAACTTTCCGGCATTTACTCGGCTGGGTACGAGATAGTCGCGCGCGCCTTCGGGGGTGGAACGCATCAGCACGGGTGTTTCCACTTCTGCGTAATTACGCTCATGGTAAAAGCTGCGAATGGTGTGATAGAGTTCAGACCTCATCAACAGGTTCTTTTGAATTTCGGGTCTGCGAAGATCCAGATAGCGGTAGCGAAGGCGAACTTCTTCATTGGTGGGAATGCCGTCTTTGATCTCAAACGGAGGGGTTTCGGCTTTTGAGTATACGATCAGCTCCGTCACCTCCACTTCCACTTCGCCAGTGCTCATAGCCTTATTGATGGTTTCTTTATCCCTTTCAAGCACCTTGCCTTTCACCCCGATGGTATACTCCGGGCGGAGCTGTTCTGCCTGTTCGTGCAGATCTTTATTGGTTTCATCAAACACAATCTGAGTAATCCCGAATCGGTCCCTGAGGTCAATAAATATCAAACCACCCAGGTCACGGCGAGTGGAGATCCAGCCATTCAGTACTACTTCCTCTCCATTGTTTTTTAGTGATAGTTCTCCACATGTATGGGTTCGTAACCAGCTCATAAAGTAAATTTGATTTAAATCGTTTTTTATCGTTTCCAGTTTAGTCGCCAAAAATAAAGAATCTGGCAACCATTCGCCTACTGCAACTTAAAAGTTTTATTATATCTGATTTTGAACACCCAATCTACCCGGTCTGTGTTGAGCGGTTCGAATCAAATATCCTTACAGCACCCACCGAATCTGTCAGCATTATAAACCGAAAAGCATTCCCTTTGACACCTCTGCTCCTTTCTCATTATCCGGTTCCAGTATACCGCCTGTTATTTTCTCAAAAAATGAATGAAATAAGATTTTTTGTATAGAATTTTCATAAACAATTTTCTTTACATTAATAAATAATAAAGTATATTCTGAAACAGAGCGGTTTAATATAAAGTACAGTTCATATTTACGGTTGAACCATCCTCCGACAGCCATTCAGCATGTTTTTCCAGGTCGGACCTTTAAAGTGTGCAACAACATGAAAGCAATTAACCTGATTATAGCGGAGAGCCTTGATTTATACAGGCTTGGTATAAAAACTGCTCTTGATAATAACAGTCGGTTTCGCATCATTGCATCTGTTAAAACCCGTAAAGATCTTGTCAATACCTTTCGGAACGAGTCAGATGCGATCTGTCTTATATCATCAGGCATTCAGGATGGCAATATTCATGAAATTATGAAGGAACTTAGGCAAATTCAGCCTTCAGTTACCGTGGTAGTCATTTCCAACTCAACGGAAATGACACACCTGAACCAATGTATAAAAGCCGGGGTAAAAGGGTACTTTACCAGAAATGTTTCTGAAGATGAACTGAACGATCTGCTCCTTACTGTTGCATCGGGCAGGCAGGCTTTCAGTAAGTCTGTTTCTCAACTGATGATTGGCAAATATACCGACCTGGCCAAGAGAATTCAAACCACAAATAAGAACGGAATCACAAAACGGGAACGTGAAATTCTGAAACTAATAGTAGACGGTTATACCAGTTCTGAAATTGCAAATCTTTTATACATCAGTACCAGGACAGTAGAAACCCACCGGTCTAACATCATGAATAAACTTGATTTAAAAAACACGGCTGCCCTTGTTCGCTATGCCATTGAAGAAAATTTATCCTGAGTAAAAATACGTATTTTTACGTACGCAAATTACGTTCAAATACTTATTGCAGAAAGCACTTGATATAAATATGTTAAATTTGCAAATGGGGTAATAGCCGTCTGTAGATGATATTTAGCAGCATTCTTTGGTCGGAGTGCTGCTAATTTTTTTTAGCTTTAAGGCAATTTTCCTCCCTCTGCATCCAGGTGTCCAGTTAAAGGGCAGACATTTAAATCTTCTATAAATGATGAATGATATTCTGTCATGACCCGTAAATAAGAAGCCAAAGGATTTTGATGGCACTGGTAATCACGAGTACAGATAGTATCTAAAAAAATTATCTAAATAAAGAACAGTTATATACCAGGCACAGAAATAAGTTCGTCAATGTAAATAGGACAACTACCGGGAAGGTTATAGCCCGGACTTCCCACCAAGAGATTTTTCCTCAGCAAGACCGTGCAACGCTGCCAACTTCTTTAAAACTTCGAGAGCCAAGGAAGCTTCGCAGGGCAGGCGAAGAACTTTGCACGTTTGCTCTTCGTAGCTTAGGAGAGCCATTTTAGATTCAACGCAGAGGGGAAAATTTCACTTCGTGCCTGTCCCGTACTGATAGGTCGGGACAGGCGTGAAACGATATCCGCGATAGTAATCCATTTGATGTGATATTCTGAATAACTGACCATTTGATTTCTGGAATATATTAACCAAAATGATCTAACAGAAACACAACCAGATCTTTGATCTTTTTAACATAAAAGCCACACCCTGAAATTCAGAATGCGGCTCTTTGTAGCGTGGGAGGGACTTGAACCCTCGACCTCCGGGTTATGAATCCGACGCTCTTACCACCTGAGCTACCACGCCGTTTTATTATCAATTTACGCTTCCCCTTTTGAGATGTAAAATCGAATAGCATTAAATATAAGAACTTTTCTAATGAATGATGAAATGGATTCCCAACTTTTTTGCGCTTTTTTTGTCTGTCACCCAATTGAGACTTTATCTTGATACGATCTTGGGGTATTTTCCTGAGGTTAATGATAATTGTATGCAAACCTACAGATGGCAAAACGAATTACGAATAGAAAGGTCGATTATTCACAGTGGTATTTAGATGTTGTTAAAGAAGCAAAACTGGCTGACCACTCACCCGTGCGTGGATGCATGGTCATCCGGCCCAACGGATTTGCTATATGGGAAAATATGAAAAGTGCACTGGACAAGATGTTTAAAGATACCGGTCACCAAAACGCCTACTTCCCACTGTTTATCCCCAAATCTTTCCTCTCAAAGGAAGCCCGGCATGTGGAAGGTTTTGCAAAAGAATGTGCCGTTATAACACACAGCCGTCTTAAAAGTGTAGATGGTGGCGTTGAGGTTGACCCCGAATCAAAACTGGATGAAGAACTGATTGTACGCCCCACTTCCGAAACCATCATTTGGGATGCCTATCGCAACTGGATCCAGTCATACCGCGACCTGCCTATACTCATCAACCAGTGGGCCAATGTTGTTCGATGGGAAATGCGAACCCGGCTTTTTCTGAGGACAATGGAATTTCTCTGGCAGGAAGGGCATACGGCACACGCCTCCAAAGAGGAAGCGGTGGAAGAAACACTGCAAATGCTGGAAGTATACCGTACTTTCGCCGAAGAGTACATGGCTATGCCTGTGGTAACCGGCGTAAAAACCGAGAGTGAACGGTTCGCCGGGGCCGTTGACACCTATTGTATCGAATCGCTGATGCAGGATGGAAAAGCACTGCAAGCTGGAACCTCTCACTTTCTGGGGCAAAATTTCGCCAAAGCGTTTGATGTAAAATTCCAGGACAGCGACGGTGACCATAAATATGTCTGGGCCACAAGCTGGGGCGTTTCCACCCGGCTGATCGGCGGTTTGATTATGACCCATTCAGATGATAACGGCCTGGTTCTACCGCCCAAACTGGCTCCGGTACAGGTCGTCATTGTACCCATTTTCAAAACTGATGAACAAAAAAGAGCTGTACTCGATTATGCCAGGCCGGTTCTGGACGAACTGAAAGCAAAAGGCATTGCCGTAAAACTGGACGACCGTGATAATTTCAAACCAGGCTGGAAATTTGCCGAGCATGAAGCCCAGGGCATTCCTTTACGGATTGCCATTGGCCCGAGGGATGTGAAGAATGGCAACATGGAAATTGCCCGCCGCGACACTCTCGAAAAAAAGATCATCAATAAAGAAGGTTCTGCCGAACTGATTTCAGAACTTCTTAGTACCATCCAAAATGATATGTTACAGGCAGCCAATGAGCGAATAGACAACCACACGCGCCATGTCGACAATTACGAGGAGTTCAAAACCGTTATCGAGGAGGGTGGTTTTGTGTATGCCCATTGGGATGGAACTGCTGACACCGAAGAGAAAATCAAAGAAGAAACCAAAGCAACCATCCGCTGTATTCCGCTGAAGGGTGATGACACACCCGGAACCTGCATGGTTACAGGGAATCCATCAGAGAAAAAAGTGTTGTTTGCCCGCTCTTACTAATCATTTATTATGCCCGATGAACTTTCCATACCGGAGTCCTGCAGGCTTTACACGGCTAAAAAAAGCCGGGAGCTGGACGGCCATACCATCAACGAGTTTGGCATCGATGGATTTACATTGATGGAACTTGCCGCATCGGGTGCTGCAAAGTATATTGGTGAAAAGGAAGGCTCCGGGCGCTGCGGCCTTTACGTCTGTGGAAAAGGAAACAATGCAGGCGATGCCCTTGCAGTAGCCAGGTACATGGTAAATACTCTCCGGCATTCCCTTACGGTCTGTTTTTTATTCGGTGACGATGACCTCTCAGCGGACTGCGGCCACAACCTCAGCCTTCTTAAAAAGTTAAAAGAGAAGGGTGCAGAAATTCGGTTTTCAAATGAATTTGATGTGGCCGTACATGAACCATTCGATTATATTGTTGACGGTATTTTTGGAACCGGACTGAACAGCGACCTGCTTGATCCGCTTCCGGGGATCATCGAAAGAATCAATTCTCAATCCTTCCCGGTTTATGCTATGGACATCCCCTCCGGGCTGAATGCCGACACTGGCCTTTCCCACGGAACTGCCATTAAAGCAGATTTCACATTCACATTCGGAACAAATAAACTTGGATTCTATCTGAATAGTGCCAAAAGGTTTACAGGTGAGGTGGTTTATTTACCTCTGCCCTTTCCATCTTATCTTCATTCTGATAAAACAATCTTGTTAAACAGGCGGTTGTATGACACGTTACCTGAAATCAAAAGAGAAGCCAAACACAAGTATGATGGCGGTGTGGTTCATATACTGGCCGGCTCCGAAGGGCTGACAGGTGCAGCGATCATGGCAGCCAAAAGTGCATGGAAACAGGGTGCCGGAGCCGTGTTTCTGTACGCTCCCGGAAAACTGATGCCGGTTTATGAAATTTCTTTGCCGAACATCATCAAAGTAGCACTTGGTGATGATACAGACAGTCACTACAAAGAGAAGCATGCCGATACTATCATCAAAAAAATAAAAAATAAAAATGGGTTTTTGGTTGCAGGCCCCGGGATTGGCACAAACCCCGAAACCGGAACGTGTCTTCAATCGGTACTTTCAGTTCATCATGGGCCTGTCCTGCTCGATGCAGACGCTCTTGCATT
>SLGL01000321.1 GCA_007123785.1 Balneolaceae bacterium | reverse complement strand
TTAGCAGCAATTGTACTGCTCTCATATATTTCGCTGAACATTCAACAGATGTACGTGCAATCGGTAGGCAGCACTGTGGGTAGCCAGTACACTTCTGATGCACTCAATTTTGGTAGAGATTTAAGTGAGCGTGTACAATCTTTCGCATTTAGATATGATCAGCTAATGAATGAGTTTGGAGGCTTGGATGATGTGTCTGATCCGGGCAGCAGGATTGAATTTACATCACAGGTCGGTGAGTCATTTTATGCAACAGTTGAAATTTCTGATGAGGGAGAATTAATCCACAACCAAAATGGAAGAAAAGCTACGATCAGAGTATATATTTACAATGATGCTTCCGACCAGTATCAACTCCAGGCTGAATATGTAACTGCAATTACAGAGTTATAAGTTATAGAACTTTTTTAAATTTGAATAATAACCATGGGAATACAAATTGATCTTATCATCCCTCCGATTATTGTGGGCCTGTTAATTATACTGATTTTCAGAGTTAATGCCTTTATAGTTGAAACATCCATTGATAACAGGCTCAACAACGAAGTTCAGGAGTTTGCAGATTTGACCGGAACGCTTATACAGGAAGAACTGCGTACACTTTCAGCTTTTAATCCAAATAACCTGCCTGACAGTACTTTGACATTCATAAACCTGGCCGGTGACAGTGTGTTTGTTTCTAAAAACAAAAGAAATTTGGAGATCATACGACTCAACCCAAATACATCTATTCCAGACACCACAATTTATCCTTCATATTTAAAAAGTATTTATTTCATGGCTGAACCCGATTCAGTTATTAACCCAATGTTTATCCGGGTACAAATAGAAACGGAAAGCCGACCTGAAAGTCATGCAAGATTCAGAAATAATGTAAACACCGTGAATGCTTTTAGCGAAAAACAGATTTTTTTGCGCAATTTGGCAGTTTCATCACCTTGAACTATGTTTAAAAATCATTCATGTATTGATAATCACAATTAAAAAATGATGTAATGGCATGGGCAAATATGCAATTTTTATTGTTTTAGCACTTACTTTTTCTCTTATCACTTATTCGCATGCTTTAAAAAACGCGCTTTTCATGTCGAATGCGCGTACCGTACAGAGCTATAGTTATAGCCAGGCACAAAACATAGCACAAAGTGCTGCGATGTTGGCTATCACATCGCTTCGAAATGATGCAAACAGTACATTCCTGCCTAACATTGATGATATTTACTCATATCCATCTCTTAATGGTTTCCAGGAGTGGGAAGAAATGCATGGCTCTTATAATCTCTCCTTAACCAATCAGGGTGATACATTATTAGTCCTCAGGTCAACCGGAAAATTTGAAGAAACTAATTACCTTGTAACACTTGGATTAGTCATTGGCCCGTCAATCTGGAATCCCTATCTTGACCAGGCTCTTCATGCCGAAAATATCATTGACTTATCCAGTGGCAGCAGCGACATGATTATCGGTGAGGTTTCTATTAACAGTACTGCATCTAATGCTGTAAGGCTCGGCAGTAATAACAGGATTAAAATTACAGAAGATCTTTTTATTGGGCCTGGCGGAGATAAACAAAACGTTCTTACCGGCAACCACAATAATGTTGGAGGTGAAGTTCGAACCCTGGACAGAAAGTTAAATTATGATTTGCCAATATTTCCGCAATTCCCTACCGGCTCCCCGCCTTTCACATTCAGCAATCATACCGAATTACATCCGGAACAATACAACGGATATTACATAAATGAAATTAACCTGCAGGGTTCAAATAATTTAACTATACACACAGGCGATGAAAACCGTGTTTTACATGTCGGCAGACTCGATGTTCAATCCTCCAATATCAATGTTATAGGTGATGGAAAGCTTACCATTTATGTGGAAAATTTTCTTGACATGAAAGGTAATGCAAAGATAAATGAAAACGGTGATGTAAATCAGTTGCACCTTTTTTACCGGGGAGATCCTGAAGTCGATTTATATGATGAAAGCCTTGACTTTGGAGGTAATACTCAATTTAATGGTTCTTTGTATTCAGAAAAGGCGAGTATAAATATGAATGGCACCGCAGGAATTAGAGGAAATATCATTACCGGCGGCAATAAGGTAACCATCCGCGGTAACCCATCTCTTGAGCTGGATCATTCAAGGGTAATATTTGCACCTAATGGAATCGTGGAAGCAAAAGGAAATGTAACCATTAAAGGATCTGTGATTGCAAAGGAATTTTATGGTTCTGGTAATTCCACACTTGAATATAGTAAACTTGATGTAGACCTTCCCGACCTTGAACAGGAAGGTGGCGGATATGACATTGCCTACTGGAATTAAAATTCTATGAATGGGAGTAGCTATAGAATTTTATGGCAACAACTCCCCTTCAAGCCGCCTCAACTGCTCGAAATAGCGCTCGATTAAACGCTGATATTGTTCTGAGAATCGAGTATAGTCCGGGTCCTGCATCCTGGCTCGAATTTCCTGCTGAAGTTCTTCAAGGGTAATATCCGGCGGCAGTACACGGTCATACTCCATTGCAGCAGTCCCCTCTCTTTCTTCCTCTTCACCTCGCTGCTGCAGCGATTCCTCAGCATTCAGCATTCTTGATAAAATATTCTGCTGGCGTTCAACCATAATCGGGTCGGTAACCCCTCCTCGCATATCGTTGATGGAATCTTCCATATCTTCAAGCATTCGTTGCAATTCGCTCAATGTGCGGTCACCCTGATCGAGTGCACCACTTTGCTGTAGTTCTCTAAGCTGTCTGCGAATTTCGTTTTGCTGACGTGCAATCTGGTCAAGCCGTTCCGATTGTTCACGAGTCAGGCGGTCACCTTGTGCATCATTGATAAGATCCTGTAACTGCTGGTTCAGCTGCTGCTGATCACCCGACATATTCTGAAGCTGCTCAATCATTTGCTGCATACTCATTCCGCTTCCCATTCCTCCGTTTTGCTGATCCATAAGCTGATCAATCAAAGAGGCAAGCATGGAGGTCAGATCGTTAATTCCTCCAAGCGATTCGCGTGTTGTAACTGTAGAGCCTCGCTGATTCCGTTCCACCATCTCTTCGATGCTCCGGCTAATGCGCTGTTCCACCTCTGCTTTTTTCCGGTTAATCTGATTTGGAACACCAGGAAGCTCGGCCGACACCTGGAATAGCGTATCTGATACAGCAGAAAACTGGTCTTTGATATTATTCTGAAGACGAGCTAACTCCACAAAACCTAAACTGCGGCTTCGGGTTTCTGCTGATGTTTGTGTAAGATATTCCTGCAAATCTGAAAGTTCGAGTAAATTGTACAGTGCGCGCTGCAGTGCTGCTATGTTAATCTGAAGCTGCTGACCACCCATCTGCTGCACCGAGCTGCGAAATCTTTCGGATTCCTGCTGCATCTGTTCACTGATCTGCTGCTGTTGCTGCTGCATTTCTTCCGACGGCGAACTCTCTTCACCATTTTCCCCATCGCCGTTTTCACCCCCGGAGGCATCTTCCATTAACTGTTCCAACTGTTCGCGTATACTTTCAAGTTCACGCTGCCCATCTTCTTTTAGCTGTTTCAGCCTTTCTTCAGATCGTCGTGGCGGATTGCTGTCAAGCTGGTCGAGCTGATCCTGAACCTTATCCAAATCCTGCTGAACTGTTTCCAGCTCCCTGGAGAGTTGTTCAGTACTTGCTCCTTCTTCCTGACGCACTCTTTCGGCCATATCCTCATATTGACTGGCCAGCTTATCGAGATCGCTGTTCATTTTCAGCCGTTTAAATAGCTCGACAGTTCTTTCGATGCGCTCACGGTACAACTGTTCATTAAAAGAAACATTATCGAGTGCTCGCTCAAGATCTTGTGCAGATATATTTTCAAGTGCGCGCTGAAGCTGTTCCATCGCTTCTCTGAGATCAGGATCATCCAGCTCATTCATCAGCTGCTGTAACTCGCGGTATGCACGCTGGGTCTCCTCTGAAACCCGATCGCTTCCTTCAATCTCGGAGCGCATCTGTTCAAATTTTTTATTCAGATCCTGAACAGCATCATCAATTGTTTGTTGTCTTTCCCGAATTTCCTCAAGAATCTGTTCCTCTTCAAAACCACCCTGAGGGTTCTGGCGCATTCTCTCCAGAAAATCCTCATATTCACTTTCCATTGTGTTGAAATCATCCGAAATACGATCCAGATCACTTTGCGTATCCCGTTCACGGCTATCCAGCTCTTCAAAGTATTCGGTAAGTGAGGGCACCTGAATCACAACCTGATTCGATTCACTCATCTTATACCCGGAAACTTCATCGTTATCCCATACTCTGATATAAAATGTTATCTGGTCACGGGGACGTAATTCAAAATCATTCAGGCTCCATTGAACCTGTTCTGTTCTTCCATTACGTGGCCTGTCCAGATCCAATGAACCGGTAATAGGTTGATCTGTAAAAGCACGCTGATGCTGCCATTGCAGTTCAGCACGGGTGAGTCCAAAATCATCAGTAGCCTGGTAAAATATATCGATCTGTTCGGGCTCCGATTTCATCACGGTTCCCGTGGGTTCCTGAATCGCCACTGTCGGATACTGATCTTCCCTGAGGTTAAGAAATGTCCTGAAAGGATTACGGTTTTTCAGACCGTCTTCATCCAGCATTTCGAAACGGATAGTATCAGGTTGTTCAGGGCGAAATGAAACAGCAAACCGATTCAGTTCCTCATTAACGGGTTTCATCTCCATCCGGTCACCATAACCGTTGATATGGATGGTATGTACAGGCTTATTGGTCCTGCCCTCTATATCCAGAGTTGAACCGGGATACATATTTACCTGGGAAAACGGATATTCCAACTCAGATCGAGACAAACCTGTATATGATGGCGGTGTTACAACAGCCGTTAATTGATCGAACCGGGGCTGTAACTGAACCTCCACATTGTGATCCTGACTCAGAAATCCATCCATTTCAACCCGATAGGTAATATTGTTAATCAGATCAATTTCGGGTGAAAAAAATGTATTCTCTTCAGTTAATTGCATTTGGCGTTGCCGATAACTGTCTTCTACATCCGTTTTGTATTCCAGAATTATATTATCAGGAATGGTAGCATCTTCAAAAATAATACCGATCTGAATTGCAGTACCGTGTTCGATTGTAGTATCCGCAGGTGATATTGTATATGTAAAAGGATTAGGCTGCTCGTAACCTGTCCAGAAATGAAGCGTGCGAACCGTTTCCGATGGCATTGAAAAAACAACAAAAAGTGCCGCAAATACAGTAACAGCCGATGTTCCTGTTGCAAGATTAAAGGCCTTACTTGCCGGTGTTTGCTTTACAAAGGTTGTAAGTTCTTTTTTTAACTCATCAGTTTTTAAAGATTTGAGATTTGATGAGATCGCAGCTTCATAAAAGCGAGACTTTTTATGACTTTCATCCAGGTAAAGATCAACAGCACTTAATACGTTTTTTTGATTTACGGTTTCAAAGAAATCTTCGTAAAACGATCTGAAATCTCGTGACTGTGTTTTTGCCGATATAAAATAAATCACTGCCAGAGCAGAAATAAATAAAACAGAAAGTGCGATAGATTTGGTAAGCCCACTTAAAAATGCACCACTTTCTAAAATAATCAGCAAAGAAACACCAGCCAGTAAAACAGACGCAAAAAGCCCAAAAGCGGCAATTTTTCGGCGTCTCAATACATTCTGGTGGGCTTGCCTCAGTAGTGCAACTACCTGTTTAATTTTTTGGTCAGTGTGATTCGTTTGCGGCATTTTACATCAGGATGATATTCGTGAAGATGTAACGGGTAAGAAACTGTTTTAGTAGATTTGATCCAAAGAAATTGAGTTTTTCATAGAGTAGCGTCCATTTTTTTTCTGAATAGTTATAATCTCGTGTTCTGCATCGTGTTCCATGAACAGATACCAATTGTGCTCGGCGGCCATTTCCAGAAATGCTTCTTTTTCTTTAAGGGTTTGAAGCGGAGCCATGTCATAGCCCATTACCCAGGGAAGCGGAACATGGGCGTATGTTGGTATCAAATCGGCTGCATAAACGATTGTAACCTTATCATCTGTTACTACGGGAAGTTGCTGCCCCATGGTATGCCCGTCCATTGGAATGGTGTGAAGACCTTCCTCAAACCGAAAGTTATCTTTCAGAAGCTTCAGGCGGCCACTTCTGCTTATTGGATCCAGATTCTCAGGAAAAAAACTGGCCTTTTCACGTTCATTAGGGTTATTAGCGGTCTGCCAGTGCCTTTCGTTTACGTGATATTTTGCATTAGGAAACACCTGAATTAAACTTCCATTTTCATCATATTTTGTTGTACCTCCGCAGTGATCAAAATGCAAATGGGTAAAAATAATATCCGTTATGTCAGAAGGTGTGTATCCGATAATTTTTAATGAAGTTATCAGATCGCTGTCGCTATAATCAATTCCATAAATGCTGCTCATTTTTTCATCAAACTTATCACCACAGCCGTTGTCCACAAGGTAGACTTTTCCGGTTGCATTCGATTTAATCAGCAGGCCGCGCATGGCCATCGATATCCGGTTGTTTTCATCTGCTTCAATCTTTCGATTCCAGAGAGTTTTGGGTACGACTCCGAACATAGCCCCTCCATCCAGTAAAAAGCGCCCGGCCTCAACCGGGTAAAGTTCAAAATTACCAATCGTTAGCGCTTTGATTTTTGACATAGTAGAATAGATATAATCGTTTTTGATGTAAATCTGAAATACTAAAATAAACAAAAAAAGCCGATCTCTTATGAAACCGGCTTCTTTTTGAATGTGAAAAGTTGTTTAAAACGATGGGACGGGATCAACCCTGTAGAGTGTATCCAGCAGGGTAATGCCTATCAGCAGCAGAAAGAATGCAATCGACATGATGAAAAGCAAAACATTAAACTTGGTATCCCACCAAAGATTCATAAAAAATGCCACTACAATCAGGGCTTTTACCACTGCTATTGCGATTGCAACCACAATGTTCCAGGGTTCAGGAATTTGTATCCAGGTTACAGCCACTGTAATGAAAGTGAGAACAAAGAGAGCTAAAGCAACTCCCCACAAAAATTTGGCTGATGAAATATGATGTCCACTCATGGTTCTTTATAAATTTCGTTTCTTTCGGTTAGTCGATCAGGTATAATAGCGGGAAAAGGAAAATCCAGATAATATCCACAAGGTGCCAGTAGAGTCCGGTAATTTCGACGGGAGTATAATAGCCGCTGTGGAATACTTTTTTCTTGGCCTTATATACCAGCCAGAGCATCAAACCGATTCCAACAAGAACGTGGATACCGTGAAGGCCGGTCATCATGTAGTAAATACTAAAGAAGATATTAGCCTGTTCATGCTCGATTCCATCATAAGTATAGTAACCACCGGGAAGAATTCCTTTCCCGAACTTTTCAGCATACTCGAAGTACTTAATTACCATGAATACACAGGCAAGCCCGATAGTTATCCACAAATTTATGATGAGGCCTTTGATCTGATTCAACTGGGCGGAACGTATCGCCATAGCCACAGTTAAGGAACTTCCAATTAAAACTACTGTATTAACCGCACCCCAAAAGGTATGGAGTTCTTCAGATGCTAAAAGATAAAGCTCGGGGTACCAGGCTCTGTATACGATATAGGCAAGAAATAAGCCGCCGAAGAAAAGAATTTCAGTAACCAGAAATACCCACATCCCCATTTTAGATGCTTCAAACTGCTGGTCGCTGTCAATAAAGTAGTGTTTTAGATGTTCTAATCTTTCCTCTGTTGCAGAAGGTTGAGACATGATCGTGATTTAATGGTTTAGGCTTGTTCTTTTTCTGATTGTGACACGTTCACCGCTTCTTCTGCATGGTGACCGTTATGTGAAGCAGCTATTCCAAGCTGAAATTCCGACATCGGTTTGTGATAGTCGTATGGACCATTCACAATCACCGGTACATGATGGAAGTTATGTAAGGATGGCGGAGAGGAAATTTGCCATTCGAGTGCACGGCTTCCCCAGGGGTTGGAAGAAGCTCTTTTACCCTTCAGCAGTGAGTGCACAAGGTATATCGCCATAATCACGAAGGCCACACCCATCACATAAGCACCGATTGTTGAAAACTGATGGAAAGACTGAAACTGATCGATGTAGTTGAAGTAACGCCGAGGCATGCCTTGCGCTCCCATTACAAACTGCGGAAGGAAGGTCATATTAAACCCGACGAATAGAATGGCACAAGAAATTTTTGCCCAAAATTCGCTATACATTTTTCCGAACATTTTTGGCCACCAATAGTGCAAACCTGCAAGAAATGCCATCACCATTCCACCCATCATCACATAGTGGAAGTGAGCAACTACATAGTAGGTGTCATGCAAGTGAATATCAACAGAGAGTGCTCCCAGCATTATTCCTGTAAACCCACCAATAGTAAATAGGAAGAGAAATACCTGAGCATACAGCATCGGTGTTTTCATATCGATCGATCCACGGTACATCGTAGCCAGCCAATTGAAAATTTTAATGCCAGTTGGAATACCCACAAGGAAAGTCAGGAACGAAAAGACCATGTTTGCCAGGGAAGATTGTCCGGCTGTAAACATGTGGTGACCCCAAACCAGGAATCCGATAAAAGCAATAGCCAGTGATGACAGCGCAATTGCCCAGTATCCAAAAATAACCTTACGTGAAAATGTTGATATGACTTCAGAAATTATTCCAAAACCCGGTACAATCATAATATACACTGCAGGATGTGAATAGAACCAGAAAAAATGCTGGTAGAGTACCGGATCACCGCCAAGTGCCGGATCAAAAATACCAATTTGCAATAACCTCTCCATAGTAAGAAGAAGCAAGGTTATTGCAAGTACCGGTGTAGCTAAAAT
>SLGL01000395.1 GCA_007123785.1 Balneolaceae bacterium | reverse complement strand
GGGATGATCAATTTAGAGAGGCTTTGCAAAACCCATTCGTCAGACGATTTCTGAGCCTCGTCTGAACACTTCATGTGGTCTGACGAATGCAAAAGGCAACATATTTTTCCTGAGTCAATTCATCAGACGAGTTTTGCAAAGCCTCCTTTAGTTAATTTAGAATTCATTAAATATACATTCAAAGTGTATTTAAACATGTTTTTATAGTTAAAAAAAAGATAAAAAAACCCTTCAATATGGTTTTTATTTACAAATAAACGTAAATAATTGTGAACTAAATGTTCTCCTGTTCCAGGCAGGTTTATTGATAATCTATCCTTTAATCAAATAAATTGATTTAATTCAGTATTTTAAGCCGTATTGAGCCTTATTAGTGTTGTTTTATAAGAATTTACGAATGTAAAGTCACCTCTCCCTTGCTTTACAGTTAAACGAAATAGTTTTAGTTTTGAACATCTAAAATTCTTTACATCAATTTTGACTATTCCAGTGCGTGTTCTTTCTCCTTTCGCTTAGCTGACGAAACGGCTTGCTGATCATTGGATTCTTTTTCTGCAAAAGGTGTAAAGTAAAGTTAAATCAAAACATCTGAGGTTATATAAATTATGAGTAATAAGATACTACGGCCTTTGTCGTGTGTGCTTGCTATGTTCGTCTTTACCGGCGTTGCCATGGCGCAGACAGGTACATTGACAGGGGCGATAACGGATGAAAGAACCGGAGAAGCACTTCCCGGGGTTAATATCTATCTGATTGAGTTGGAAAGAGGTACAGCTACAGATCTGAATGGTGAATATACGATTAGCAATATTCCTTATGGAACCTATACAATTGAAGTTTCATATATAGGCTATGAAACAATCAGCTATCAGCAAGTAGTTGATACAGAAATGGAAACATTAAATTTTGAAATTAGCGAAGATCTGATTGGCCTTGATGAGGTTGTTGTAACGGCTTTAGGTGTCCAGAGAGAAGAAAGATCACTTGGCTATGCCGCACAGGAAGTCAGTGGTGATATTTTAGCCACATCTCGTGAAACCAATATGATCAATGCACTTGCTGGTCGTACAGCAGGTGTTCAAATCAATAGTTCAAGTGGTCAGCCGGGTTCTGCGTCAAGGATTGTGATCCGGGGAAATTCTTCATTGCTGGGGAATAATCAGCCATTGTTTGTAGTTGATGGAATACCTATCAGCAATGATTCAGATGGAAATATTGATCGCGACGGGTCTACTGTTTTTACCGGTGGCACTTCAAATAGAGGACTTGATATTGACGCAAATAATATTGAGTCGATGACTGTATTAAAAGGAGCAAGTGCAACAGCATTGTATGGATCGAGAGCAGCCAACGGAGCTGTGATTATTACAACAAAAAGCGGCCAGCGTGATCAGGTTCCGGTTGTAAACCTTTCAACTTCCGTAGGTTGGTCTGATACGTTTACTGATGGATACCAAACTGAGTATCTGGGCGGAACAAGAGGATACTTTTATAACGGACTGCCTGAGGATCGGGGAGGGTATACAAATGACCCGGAAGCTGGAGTTACTCAAACTACTCAAAGCTGGGGGCCACACAAAAATGAGGTTCCTCAGGAAGTATTAAATGACCTGGGCGTTAATCGAATTGAGACATTTGATCCAAGAGCACAGTTTTACCAAAGAGGGATCACACTCAATAATTCTGTTAGTCTCAGCGGAGGAAGTGAACATACTACATACTATGCTTCTATAGGCAATACAAACCAAGAGGGGACAGTTCCCGGAACGGAGCTGGATCGCACAAATATTATGGCGCGGTTCGGTACGGATTTAAGTGATGACCTGAATGTTGAGACCTCTGTGAACTATATTAATACAACGAACCGGTGGCTTGCAGAGGGGAATGGAACCCATGTATATCTTTTTGGGCTAAATTTCACTCCCATTAACTTCGATCTGTCTCAGCCGGTTACCTATGAAGACGGAACCCAGAGAAATTTTACACCTTCATTTAACAACCCACTTTGGATTGCCGAAAATAATGGATTTAACAGTGATGTGGATCGTTTTATTGCGAATGCATCGATAACCTATAATCTCTTGCCCTGGCTAAGTGTTTCTGAGCGAATTGGTATAGATACGTATACCGATAATCGAAAAGGTGAAACAAATATTGGAACACGGGGGACACCTAATGGCAGAATGTTTGATCAGGTTATCAACCGGACAGAAATCAATTCTGACTTTATGGTCAACGCCAACCTGGATTTGACTGAAAATTTCGGCCTTGATGTACTATTGGGTAACAATGTCAATGTTCGGGATTATAGTTCAGAAGAAGTTGTGGGTACCGGATTGAACATCCCAGATTTTTTCCATATTTCTAATGCCAACAGCACAAATCCGAATGAAAGGATTGAAGAGCGACGTCTGGTTAGCCTGTTTTCAAATGCGACAATTGACTACCAGGATATTGTCTATTTGACATTGACGGCCAGAAACGACTGGTCGTCCACACTACCGACGGATAATAATTCCTACTTTTACGGTTCTGCCAGTCTTGGTTTTGTTTTTACGGACGCAACGACTCTTTTCAGAGATACGTTTTTGACTTTCGGAAAACTCCGCGCTTCTGTTTCGCAAATTGGAAATGATGCACCTGTCTATTCACTTGCCACCAACTTCACACAAGCAAATCCAGGCGACGGAGTTCGTGGTGAAATTACCTACCCGTTTAATGGAATCAATGCGTATCGATTAAGCACAACAATAGGTAACCCGGATCTGAGGCCTGAAATCTCTACCGAATATGAGGTGGGTTTGGATCTGAGAATGCTTGAGGGCCGTGCAAGAATAGACGCTGCTTATTACGACCGAAGCACTGTGGACCAAATATTTGAGATTCCAACCTCTAGTGCTACAGGATTTACCAGCAGATTGGAAAATGCAGGAGAGATTAAAAATTACGGTGTTGAACTTTCAGCCGGAGTGACTCCTGTACAAACACAAAGGTTTCAGTGGGATATCGATGTGAATTTTGCCAAAAATACTACTGAGGTTGTGGAATTTGCTCCCGGAGTTGAGAATATTTTTCTTGGCGGATTTACAAATCCACAAATTCGTATTGAAGATGAAAAAGACGGTTATGGCGTGATCTGGAGTAATCGTTATCAGCGTAATGATGACGGTCAGCTGCTGATCGGCGATAATGGATTACCGCTTGTTGAACCTGATCTTGGCCCAATTGGGAATGTATCCCCGGACTGGACCGGCAATCTGCGCACCAGTGTGAGTTACAGAGGAGTGAATGTTTCTGCCCTGTTCGACAAGCGTCAGGGTGGAGATATTTTAAACTTTGACAAATTTTACTCGGTATTCTACGGGGTTCATGAGGTAACGGCAGATCGTGGCTCCACCTATATTTTTGATGGAGTGAATGCCAATACCGGTGAGGTCAACGACATTGAAATTGTTCGGGACCAGGATTTTTATCAGGGACATTATGGAAATGTCTTTGAAAATTTAGTAGAAGACGGCAGTTTTTTAAAACTCCGGGAGCTTAGCATTTCTTATACACTTTCTCAGTCTATGGTGGAACGAACACCCTTCCGTTCATTAACCATTTCAGGAACCGGTCGAAATTTATGGATTGACAGTGATTTCTCTTACAGAGATCCCGAAGGAAGTTTGCTCGGTGCCGGAAATGCACAAGGGTTTTATCATTCAGTAACACCGGGTGCAAGAAGTTTTGTCTTGAGTCTAAATGTTTCGATTTAACCAAACCAAGAGTTTAAGATTATGAAATTATCTAAGTTATTTATCAGTATCCTTGTAACAGGCGTCCTATTATTTTTTGTGGCGTGTGAGGGATTTTTAGATGTAAATACAGATCCCACAGCACCAACAGAAGTGCCTGAGAATCTTCAGCTGGCGGCCCTATTGGGGGTCTTCAGTTATGAGGTGATTGGAAATGAACCCGCCCGTACCACCAACCTCTGGACACAGCAGCTATCATGGACCGGATTTGCACCCTCATCTGACAACTACGACTTTGATGAGTCGGATCCCAATAGTTTCTGGAACAGCAGTTATACGGTGGTTCTGAACAACGCAAGGGAATTAGAGCAATTAGCTACAGAAAATGGCAATCATGCATATTCTGGAATTTCGAAAGTGATACAAGCTTGGTCATTTGCCATTTTAACGGATCTTTGGAACGAAATACCCTACACAGAGGCATTTGATATCTCAAACACCACTCCAGCTTATGACGATCAGGAGTTGATATACTCAGAGATATTTAACCTGCTTGAAGCGGCTCTCGATGACTTTGCCGCCGATAGTCCCGAAACTCCGGGTTCGCATGATCTGTTATATGGCGGAGATATTGACAGATGGGAGCGGATGACCCACACGCTGCTCGCCCGTTATCATATGCGCCTAACAGGTGCGCCTGGCCATAATGCCGAAGAACAAGCCAATCAGGCTCTTTCAGCTTTGACTAATGGATTTGCTAGTAATGCCGATGATGCAGATTTTCAATATTTCAGCACTGCTGGAGAAGAAAATCCCTGGTACCAATTTACCATTGATGGTAAATGGGATACCAGAGATCAACTGAGTGCTCATTATATAGATCTTTTGAAGGATCTCGATGACCCGAGATTACCGATTCAGGCGCGTCCTGTTGGTGCAGTTGACGGCAGTGGTATAGTAGCAGGATTTGATCCGGAAACACCGGAATATGAAGGAAATGTAAATGGTGAAGAAGGTGGTGGGGCAGGCAATTATTCTTCTATTGGTGCTTTTTATAGTGCAGCTAACGCTCCCTTGACCTGGATTAGCTTTGCAGAAGCGAAGTTTCTTGAAGCTGAAGCTACATATATTACACAAGGAGCTGCTGCTGCCCAAAATATATATGAAGATGCCATTCGGGCATCTATGGAGAAATTGGGTGTGAATGAGGGTGCTATTAACGAATATATCAATGGACTTGAAAGTCTCGTCGCTTCTCAGGAGCCGCAGAATGATATTATCACTCAGAAGTATATTGCAAATTTTCTGAGTCTTGAAAATTTCAATGATTGGCGCCGTACAGGATACCCGGGGCTGGAACCTGCTGTAAACCCATTTACTCCATCGGGCGAAATCCCGGTACGATACCCTTATCCAAATTCGGAGTTACAAAATAATGCGGCCAATGTTTCTGAAACAGGTGTGCCGGTAGGCTACGAAGCACTGGAAATGAATGTTTGGTGGAATTCGGGAAATTAATTCGCCTTTATAAATATTACTTTCAATATAACCACTGGCTGTTGTGTCAGTGGTTTTTATTTATGGCGAGCCACGCAAGGAGCATTCACTCGGGAGATAAAGTTTTCAAAGCACCAGTTTCCGCTCGGAGCAGAGCGTGTGACAATACGCTGAGTGAAATTTCGCAGCGTTTGACAGGGTGTTTTTTAAAAAAAGTTTATATTGAATTATAAGTTGATAACAATTAGGTGCATATCGTTTTCAAATAATTTTAGTGTGAGAAATGCAGGTTAGAAAGACCCTATCAGAAACGTTCAAAAGTTTCATGGGAACCACATTTTGGGACACAGGTAATGGTGGACGAGCGTAGGAAAATCTTCCCGTTTTCTTATTCGGTTTTATATCGTTCTCAAAAATGGAGCAAAATGTTTATCTGTCTCATTTTATCTAAAACTTTCCAAAACCTCTTCAACTATTTTTTTAGATCGTACTGTAGAAACCTCCGCACCCAATTTCATCAAAAAATGATAAAGACCCAGGTGAACTCTGGTTGTGTAGATAAAATGCTTATTACCTCTTAGTTCATTGGTAAAAGGTGCATTTTTTGTGTAGGCGCGGATCAGTTTTTTATACTCTTCATCCCCGAAATCAAACCGGTCTTGCATATATGGCATGGCAAAGGTGAAGCCGTAATTTTTACAGAATTCATACATTCTGTTTTCCTTCTTGTTGGTTTCGGGATTATCTTTTAAAACATTCAGCCGAAAATAAAGCTCTTTGATGGCAGCTTCATCACGGTGAAGATGGGTGGGCAAGAGTTGCAGATAGTCGATGAAAAAAACATCGGGAAAAGTTTTAACACATCCGAAATCAATCACACCGAGTTTGCCATCTGGAGTAAACAGGAAATTTCCGGGGTGGGTGTCGGCATGAATTTCCTTTCGATCGCGCACTTGGTCGTGGAAAAAATCCCAAAGCAGCTGACCGAAATGGTTAATCTGTTTTTGAAGTGGAGATGAAGCCAAAAACTCTTGCAGGTGTACGCCCTCAATAAAAGTCATTGTCAGTACTCGCTCAGTGGATAATTCCGGCAGCCACCTTGGAGTAATCACACTATCAGAATGAAACCGTGTGTGAAACCGGTCGATGGACCGGCCTTCTGAAAGATAATCGGTCTCTTGCAGAAGTGTGGATTTAACCTCTTCCATATACTCATCCATTTGCGCTGAATCGGAAACAATCTGCTTGAAAAGTGTTCTCGCAAGGGCGAGGTCTGATGAAATGGTATCCCTCACGCCAGGATATTGAATTTTAACAGCCACCGGTTCACCCGATTTCAGAACAGCCTTGTGAACCTGTCCGATGGAGGCTGCTGCCAGTGCAGCTGTGTCAAACTCACGAAATATCTGTTCGGGATATGCTCCAAGTTCCCGCCGGATTATAGAACGGACCAGTGCCCGATTGATGGGCGGTACTTTGTACTGGGCTTGTGTCATTACCTCAGAAAATTCTTCTGGTAAAAAACCCTGGTCAACACTAAACGACTGCGCAATTTTTAAAGCTGTACCGCGCAGCTTAGTGAACTCCCCGAACACAAGTTCAGCGGTTTTTTTATGGAGATCCGACTTGCTGGTGTTACTGCCAGCAAGTGATTTGAGGTAATGGGTGGCATAATCCTTGCCGACTTGTAACCCGGTTTTTGCAAAAATTTTACCTCGTTCATACTTTGTAGAAGGAAATTCACTCATCAGACAGCGCTTTATGAATTAGTTTGTTTGTGGAGAATCTGTTGGAATGGTGAGTGATAGAACAAAAATTTTCCAAGGTCAGCTCCCGAGTCCGTAATTTTTGAATAGAAAAGTTCTTCAATAAAAGCAGTCCATTTATCTGTAAGAGCAAGACTGTTTTCCTGGTGCAGACTTATATCACTCATCCAGAAATAGATCAGGCCGTGGAATTGCCATAAAAGGGATTGATATAGAACAGAATTCAATAAAACAGAGGCGGTCTCTGATATTTTTTGATCATTCTCAAAAATGGATTTAAGTTCCCGTTTTAAAAGGATTTCAAAATTTGTTTTGTCGCCGATATTAATAGCCCTGTTTTTATAAGTTATCAAAACAAATTTCCGGTGTTCCCTGAACTGATCGAGCAAGCCGAGAAACAGGTTGCTGAGCTTTTCCTGAAGGGTAAAATCAGGGTATCCCGGGATATCACTGGTCTGTTGATTAAGTAGAATCAAGCGGGATTCATAGTAATAATTCAGCATTGAAGACCGGCTGGAAAAAAAGTCCATTATCTCTGCCGGTTTCATATTTACTTTGGCCGCCAGGGAGTCAAAGGTAAAATAGCGGTTGACGATATATCGCTCGGCAGCGGCTTCCGCAATCTGAATTTTGTGTTTGGCTTCTTTGTTCATCTTTCCATACAATTTCAGGGTCTTTCTGTATCACACTATGTAAACATATTTTAATTAACAAAAGGTTCAAATGCGTCTTTCATCTCTACGAAAGCCTACACCGCACAAGCGGGATATTTTATTTCTCAGTCTCGTTGGTGTTTTTATTACCTCTCTTGTTCTCGGTAACGTAATAGGTACCACAAAATTCGTGACTATTTTTTCATTTTCGATGCCGTCATGGCTGCAAACAATCACACCTTCTCTTGTGAGAGACGGAAGCATTTATACAATGAGCATTCCGGTAGGATTGCTGGCTTATCCATTTACATTTTTAGCGACGGATATGATCTCCGAACTTT
Source organism: Balneolaceae bacterium (assembly GCA_007123785.1). GTDB lineage: Bacteria > Bacteroidota > Rhodothermia > Balneolales > Balneolaceae > Rhodohalobacter. Next base: position 910 of record SLGL01000395.1, on the reverse strand, counting down.
TTGGCCGGAAAAAAGCACAGCTCGTGGTGTGGATCGGTTTTTTCCTGAATATGTATATGCTTTTTTTGATGAGTTTGGGGCACTGGTTTCCGGATACATACGGTGTAAGTGGCGGGTTGAATCTCTTTGAGGGAGTTTATGAATTTGTAATAGCTAACACCATCTCCAGTATGATTGCATATTTGATTGCTCAGTCGGTGGATGTGAGGCTTTTCCATTTCTGGAAACGGCTTACCAAAGGGAAATACCTTTTTCTCAGAAATAATGGTTCAACCATGTTCAGTCAGCTTGTAGACAGCACAGCTATTCTCAGTATTCTCTATTTTTCAGGCAATTTGGGAGACAGTGTGACAACGCTAGGTGCATTGGGTATTCTTATTTTGAATTCGTATCTCTTCAAATTTTTCTTTGCTCTTTTTGATACACCGTTGGTTTATGCAGGAGTATGGGTTTTTAAGGAGTATGATGAAGACCCCGATGGGTATAAACTTTATGATGATGACCGAGGTGAAGCATATTCATATACCCAAATGAGTTAACACGGATATCTCGCCAAGAGATTATTTTTTGAATACTCCAATGATAACCTTAAGATAATGTATTTCAATAACTTACATTTTGTTTGTTATGTTGGCTTTGAATTGTCCGGGTCAGGCAGGTGTGCCTGTACCGTAAAAACTTTTTTTAAAAAAAGTGCGGAAAATTATTGACATTTGCATCCGGCTACCCCTATATTTGTAATCCTTTGTCGAAAACGAAAACGCACCTTTTATGAGGTGCTTTTTTATCGGCAAATGTTCTTTCACATATTGATACAGACAGTGATAAACAGATTGTTGAACGAGCTTAGGTTGGGGTTAGACTTGAAGAGTGTATATAGTAAATATACGATGGAGAGTTTGATCCTGGC
>SLGL01000196.1 GCA_007123785.1 Balneolaceae bacterium | reverse complement strand
TATCACTGCTTTGGCGGGTATCTTTTTTCTGATCTTTCTTTTTTGATTTCCCGCCCCCGCTATCTTTAAAATGATCACTCCAGGAAAATTGAGATGGATCATTAAAGTTTCCGGGAGCACTGATTTGCTGAATTTTATTTCCTTTTATTGATGCAATAGACTGAAATTTACTTTTATCTCTCCGTGTAACAAACGTAATGGCAATTCCCGATTTATCGTAGCGGCCGGTTCGACCTATACGGTGGACATAATCATCCGAATTATTTGGCACATCGTAATTAACAATAATGGAAACGCCTTTAATATCTATACCGCGTGCCAGCACATCAGTAGCCACAATAACAGGAACCTGATTGTTTTTGAAAGCTGCCAGTGCTTTGTTTCTTTCATCCTGAGATCGATCACCATGAATACTCGCCGCTTTAATTCCCTCCCGTTTCAGCAGCCGCTGAAGTTCGTCGGTTCCTTTTTTCGTGGATGTAAATATGATACATGAATCCCACTCAAGCTCATCAAAAATTCCTTTCACAAGAGGAATTTTTTGATCACTTTTCAGAAAATAGGACCTCTGTTCAACCTGCTGAGACGGCATCGAACGTTCAATTTCAATCGACTCCGGATTTTTCATTATGGATGAAGCCAGCTTCTGAATTTCCGGCGGCATGGTTGCTGAAAAGAGAAGTGTCTGACGATTTTCGGGCAGCCAGGAGATAATTTTCTTCATATCCGGCAAAAATCCCATATCGAGCATTCGATCGGCTTCATCAAGAACCAGGTATTCCAGGTTTGAAAAATCAATACTTACAACTTTGTTCTGATCAATCAGCCGCCCCGGTGTGGCCACAATAATATCCACACCTGCTTTCAATGCTTTGGCCTGTACTGAAAAATCGCTTCCCCCGATTACCGTAGCTGATGAAATTCCTGCATGATAACCGATGGCAAATACCTGTTCATCAATCTGTGTGGCAAGCTCCCTTGTGGGACTCAGAATCAAAGCCTTTACTCCCTCTCGTTTGCTTTGCAGGATTTTTTCCATAATAGGAATCACAAAAGCACCGGTTTTACCTGTTCCGGTCTGTGCTACACCAATCAGGTCTTTTCCATTAAGTATCTGGGGTATCGCTTTCTCCTGAACAGGTGTAGGCTCTTCAAATCGCAAATCTTTCAACCCCGCCTGTAGTGTATCAGATAAATTAAATTCAGTAAATTTCAAACGTTGCTATAAATCTTAATTCTGGTTAACTCTTTTAATAAAATAAACTAATAATATAAGAAGTTAATTACTTAATTCCGCAAACCATCAGAATTAAGCAATTGCGCAAGTTTTAGCCCGGCAGTCATTACCCTCATTGATTTACACCAAATGGTTACTTCTGACTCAAAAAGCAGGAGTTCATCGACTTGTTTACTCCAAATATCCTTAAAAACTGAAACTTAGTTTGATTTTAAATTATGGTGAAATATGTTCCCCTATAAAACACTTCGTAAGGAGGAAACGGAGGTGGTTCAACTATTTAGTTTAGATCTATAAACCGAGAATGTGGATTTTTACTTGTTTCCCTAACAGGATGCCAGTGGCACAACCACCCCTAAACACTTGAATGACGATTTATAATCGAACTCAGTTTTAGCCAGCAATTCAGGCTATCCACCTTTAACTTCAACCCACTATTATGATATTCACTCTGTAATTGATAACTCTTTTTAAAAGATTTAAAAAAGGTTACCTTTCTCACCCAATAAAACCAAAACGGTTATTAACAGAATAAGAAACCCAACTTATGAAACAATTGATTATAACAGTTGCCGCCTTATTTGCCTTTGCTTTTTTTCTGGCAGGTTGCGGCAGCGATTATGAATCGGCAAGGACTAATTTAAATACCAAAACCGATTCGCTCAGCTATAGTTTCGGTTATTTGCAAGGCTCAAACCTCGCTGCCGAAGGCATCTACGATATTGATTTTGAAAATTATATTGCTGGCCTGGTAAAAGGCCTTGATGAAGAAGAAGCCGAGATCGACAACATGGCTATGCAAACGCTTATTCAAACCTTCTTCCAGGACCTGCAGACCCAGCAGATGGAGAGGCGTGCTTCTGAAGCTGAAACTCATGTACAGCAGGGGCGTGCTTTCCTCGAAGAGAACCTGCAAAACTCTGATGTTCACGAAACAGATTCAGGATTACAGTACCGTGTACTTGAAGAGGGCGATGGAGATGTAAGGCCATCAGCCAGTGACGAAGTTACCGTCCATTACCGCGGAACCCTTCTAAATGACGAGGAGTTTGACAGCTCATACGAACGGGGTCAACCCGCCACTTTCCCTCTTAACCGCGTAATTCCTGGGTGGACAGAAGGGGTTCAGCTCATGACGGAAGGATCTCGTTACCAGTTTTTTATCCCGGCCGATCTCGCCTATGGGAATGATCCGCCTCCGGGCAGCATTATTCCACCAGGAGCGGTATTAATATTTGAAGTTGAATTGCTTGAAATAAATTAATAAGCCGCCTCTTTTGATTTGAACAGATTATCTCACAGTTGATTTCTATCAGCTGTGCGATTTTTTTTTGATGTGTTGAATGATGCCTACTTCAAAATCGTATAATTTCGATTAAAAACAAGATTTACAAATCGCAAGTATTTCCTCTAACTTTACAACTATGGATACACTTGCAGCAACCATAAAAGTTCGTGAAAAAGCATTTGAGCTTGGTTTTGACCGGTGTGGATTTGCCAGGGCCGGCCCGCTGGACCGTGAAGCTTATCAACTGGAAGAATGGCTTAACCAAAACCTGCACGGCTCAATGAGCTGGATGGAAAATCATTTCGAAAAGAGAATTGACCCAACAAAACTTGTTCCCGGGGCTAAAAGTGTGGTAAGTGTAATTGCCAGCTATCGTTTTGAAAAAAATGAAGAATTTGACCGTATTCCGGGCAAAACAAAAATTGCTAAATATGCACGCGGCCGGGATTACCACAAAGTATTTAAAAATCGCCTTAAGAAACTCTTCTTTTACACGAAAGAGCTGTTGGGTGATATTAACGGACGTTTTTTTGTAGATTCAGCACCGGTTATGGACAAAGCCTGGGCTCAGCGCGCCGGAAACGGATGGATCGGTAAACACAGCAATCTCCTGAACAAAACCCACGGCTCCTGGTTTCTAATCGGGGAAATGATCATTGATGTGCCTTTTGTTTACGACCGGCCCGAAACCGATCACTGCGGCACCTGCACACGCTGCATCGATGCCTGTCCAACCGACGCCATCCATGAACCTTACCGTGTTGACAGTAACCGATGTATTTCCTATCTGACAATCGAACTGAAAGAAAAAATGCCCGAAGAGTTTCAGTCTCAAATCGGTGAATGGATGTTCGGCTGCGATATTTGCCAGGATGTATGCCCCTGGAACCGTAAAGCACAGTACGGCCAGATCGATGACCTCCGGCCAAGAGAAAAAGTGATTAACCCTGGCGTTAATAATTGGAGTGAAATATCAGAAGAACAGTTCAACTCGATTTTTGAAGGAAGTGCTGTTCGCAGAGCTAACTATCCGCTGTTTATTCATAATGCTCATAATGCAGAAAAAAACGTAAATAGCTAAAATATTAATAATTTCACAGTCACCGAACCTGCATTATTCAATCAATTCCTGTTTTCTCCATCGAAAAGAAATTTGGTTACAGGCAAGGCCGACTTGTTTTGAAAATAGCTTCCTGTTTTGTGTAATGCGTGTCCCACTATTGCCGTGTCAACGATCAGATGACGGGAAAACCCGCAATGTTTTTTCTTCAAAAAGGCTGCATAATTCCATTCTTACTGACATTGGTGACAAGTTTCGTTGACAAATGATCTTCATTCCAACAGAACTATCATTAAATTACATATAGTGTAAGATGAACTAATCCGAAAAATTCTTTGAAGAGTCGGGATTTCTCCAGGCTCAACCCCGCCGACAACCCCGACAGCCGTCGGGGCTTGAATTTTGGTTCTTTTGTTTCAAAAGAAAAAAGATTTCTTTATGGGGAAGGGTTAAAGAATGGGTAAGTCCACAAACCTGTCCTGCTGCAGTATTTATATATAAGACTTTGCAAAAACTTATCTACGAACATTTCGACTTCGCTCCGCTTCGTTGCGCTCTGGCGATATGCTTCATTCGAAGTGAAATGGAGATAAAATCGACCCATAAAGTCGAATAATAACAGAGTTTTAAAAATCCTCCATATAATGTTTTTATAATTTAGATTTGACAAAAGTTGAACAGGAATTTCAAATCAAAAGTACTACAAACAACTCGAAATGAGATTTAATCGGGTTATGAAATTCTAATCAAATCTAAAAAGAAATTTAGTTAGATTAGGTGCAGAATTGCTTAAAAAAACTGAAAAGCCCGGCTATCAACCGGGCTTTCCTAACTACGTTGGCTTTTTTCGGGGTACAACATGTAATATCGGGGTAGATATTACAATATTCATATACAGCACTTCATTTCTTTTGTTCCCGAAAGAATTAATAATATATTAAAATTTCTTAATAAAGGTTAGCGCAAAAAGTTTTTCTTTGTAAATAATAATAAAATTGAGAAAAACGGCTCCTTCTTATCAACTAATCCCTCTTAGTCTTAACGTATTTATTTGGTTTTCTTGCCTCTCCAAACGTAAAAAATATTATTCATTAATCGTAGCGACTCTTCTCTTTTAAACAGAGCTTTCAACAGTAATTTTTCAATTACTCAGGATTGGAGCCAGAAGGTTTATTGGGTTTTTTCTTCTTCATATCAGATGAAGAGGGCATTTTCCTGGGTACCCTTATATTTTCAACAAGTTCCTGGATATGTACAGGTGGTTTATTTGTAAATTTAGCCACACCCAGTGCAACAGCGAAGTTCAGAAGCATTCCAAGAGTACCGATCCCTTCCGGTGATATTCCAAACCACCAGTATTCTGCATTGTTAATCTCCGGGTTGATAAAAGTAAAGTAGATAATATAGGATGCAGTAAACACAATTCCGGCAATCATACCCGCTATCGCTCCCTCTTTATTCATTCTTTTGAAGAAAATCCCCATAAGAATAGCCGGGAAGAACGAAGCTGCAGCAAGCCCGAAAGCAAAAGCTACTGTCTGTGCCACAAATCCTGGTGGATTGATACCGAAGTACCCGGCAATCATCACGGTAAAGAAAACGGTAACACGGGCTGTAATGAGTTCCGTTTTCTCCTTCATCGTTGGGATCATTGTTCGTTTCAAAAGATCGTGCGCAATGGCTGTAGCAAGAACCAGAAGGAGTCCGGCCGCTGTAGAGAGAGCTGCTGCAAGCCCACCTGCTGCCACAAGGCCTACCACCCAGTTGGGCAACCCGGCAATTTCTGGACTGGCAAGCACCATAATATCAGGATCTACCCAGAGTTCATTGATGTCGGGATCGGCATGAAACTGAATGACACCATCTCCGCTCTTGTCATCAAACTGCAGTAATCCGGTAGCCTCCCAGTTGTGGAACCATTCGGGGGCTTCAGCATACTCTACTTCATTCACACTGGTTATCAAATTGGTCTTAACAAACGCGGCAACAGCAGGGGCGGTGCTGTAGAGAAGTACAATAAAAATAAGGGCATAGCCTGCTGAAATTCGTGCATCGCGTACCTTTGGAACCGTGAAAAAACGAATAATCACGTGGGGAAGTCCTGCAGTCCCAACCATCAGGGCTGCCGTAATAAAAAATACATCGATCCGCGGTTTCGAGCCATCGGTATAAGCATCAAATCCGAGGTCGGTCATGAGTCCGTCAAGACGATCGAGAAGGTATTCACCTGAGCCATCTGCTACCGTTCCGCCAAAGCCAATCTGCGGAATGGGGTTCCCGGTCATCATCAGCGAAACAAAAATGACCGGCACCAGGTAAGCAAAAATCAAAACGCAGTACTGGGCAACCTGTGTATAAGTAATTCCTTTCATTCCACCCAGAACCGCATAAAAGAATACAATCACCATCCCGATAATCACACCCATTGTAATATCCACATCAAGAAAACGTGAGAATACAATACCTACTCCCCGCATCTGCCCGGCAACATAGGTAAAAGAGATAAAAATCGCGCAAATTATAGCCACAACACGCGCAGTATCAGAGTAGTAGCGGTCACCCACAAAATCAGGGACGGTAAATTTTCCGAATTTTCTAAGGTAAGGTGCAAGTAGAAGAGCGAGAAGAACATAACCACCTGTCCAGCCCATCAGATAAACCGAACCATCATAACCCAGGAAAGCAACCATTCCAGCCATCGATATGAAAGAGGCTGCCGACATCCAGTCTGCTGCAGTAGCCATTCCGTTTGCAACGGGATGAACCCGGCTTCCGGCGATATAAAAATCACTCGTAGAACCAACACGCGACCAGATTGCTATACCGATATAGAGTGCAAAGGTGAGTCCGACGATCAGAAAAGTCCAGCCCTGAATTCCCATCTGTGTTATGCCCCTATCCGTTCTGTTTGTACACTTATTTCTGCAGAATTGCCTGCATTTTGATGTCTGCTACTCTTCATCAAACTCAAACTCTTTATCCAGTTTATTCATTTTATACACGTAGATGAAAATAAGTACGATAAATACGTACTGGGAACCCTGCTGCGCAAACCAGAAACCGAGTTTAAAACCGCCCATTTGTATGGTATTGAGCTGATCGACCAGCACAATACCAAAAATGTAGGAAGAAATAAACCAAAAGAAGAGCAACACGTAGAGAAGCGTTAGATTTCGTTTCCAGTATGCCTGAGCTTTGTTTTCCATTCGAAAATTTATGAAATGGTATCGTCAGATTTTATAGCAGGTTATTTTGTAAGATCGAGCGTTATTATAATGATTTCTTTTGATTATCAAAATTTTGTTTTCGAAAAAGCCACCGGTTTTTTTAAATCTCTGGCATGTCCATAAAAAATCATTTTCTTTTACCCATCTGAATGATACATTGCCTTTATACCTTAACAAATAGCCTTTTTTCATGATTAAACGAATTCTGATTGCACTCGACCCGGACGACGACACTCCCGTTGCCACACAATATGCCATAGCACTTGCCAAAAAATTTAATGCTTCTGTCACCGGCCTTGCCATTGTGGACACCAGCAACATCTACCCGACCGGCATCATGGGCGAACCGGATATCACCCACCACGCCCGGAATCTCTGGGAAGAGCTTAATGATGAAAGCCGGGAAATTGCCAAAAAACTGCTTGATCGTTTCCAGGAAACCGTGGAACGAACAGGAATACGCTACACGGCGATAAAAAAAGAAGGTGCTTCTTACGAGAGGATCATCGAGGGTATGAAATATCACGACCTGCTGGTTGTCGGACGCGATTCGCATTTTTTCTATAACGAACCGAAACGGGAAACCAAAACCCTGGCCCAAGTGGTAAAACATGGCGTCTCACCCACACTGGTGGTGATGGACCGATACAAAGAGGTTAAGAAAGTGCTTGTCGCTTTTGATGGCAGCAACCCCTCTGCGCGGTCACTGAAAGGATTTGTTCAGCTTATGCCCTACGGGAAAGAGCTGGAGATCGAACTGTTACATGTACGTGATGAAGACCCGGATAATGAAAACGATGAATCGGTGCTCGATTACGCCGAACATTACCTGAAAGAGCACGAATTTACCAACATCTCAAAGGTGAGTGTTACTCATAAAAAGCCTTCCGAAAAAATCCTGGAACACCAGAAAGAAACCGGGGCCGACCTGATCATTCTCGGTGCCCACGCCGTTTCTGCCATCAAACGGCTGACGTTCGGTTCCAACACACACGACCTGATTACGCAATCGGATACACCGCTGTTTTTGAGTCCGTAATTTATTGATCACCCGAAACCAACATTCAATTATTAATCCGAAATCGCAAGCATCAGCTTCCGTTTGGCCACGGGGAGGATGGTTTGGTCAAAGGGAAAATCAAGGGAGGTATCAAACGCATAGGTGGCCGGGTTTGGCAGTTCCTTTTCCTCGCGGATCAAGTCCAGTTTGATGGATCCGGGCGACAATTGCACCACACCCTGCTTCAGCGCTTTCAGAAAGCGGGTTTTGAGTGAGCGGTATTCATCCTCCGAGCTTTTGAAAATAGAGAGTTCAAACCGAAAGAGTTTCAGCTTTTTATGGCGGTTATCGGGTACAAAAAAGTAACCTTCATCCCGGTAATTGGGTAAAATGCCCACATGCTCAACTGTAAGCTCTTGTTCAACATATTCATAAATAGCCACCCCTTCGTGAATGACCCGTTCAATTTGAGGAAGCGACCAATTGATCAGCTTTTCCACCGCACTCAGGTCCGTACCGTCTACAAATACGACTTCGTGCTCGATGGTGCGGTTCACCCAGTCGATCTTACTGACTCGCTTTGGAAACTTGCTTCGCAGGTCAGAAAGGCGGGCAATCACATCCTGCAGTGTATTCCTGAGTTCCACCAGTCTGCTCAGATGAGGATAAACTTTATAATATTGAAACTCCTCTGAAATCTTTTTGAGTTCCGCCAGGATGATGTATTGCCGTTTCTCATAATCGTCCTGAACTTTCGTAAAAAGATTGAGGGTCAGCCGTGACTCTTTCATCGTATAGCCTCCTGTGATGATATTAAATGGATAACAGAACAACGCTATTTAAAAGAAGTGATTTTGTCAAGAGGGAAAATTAAAAGAAGTAACCCCAAAATTGTTCTATTACATCAAATAAACTATTATTAATGGTTTAGAAGGATAAAGAATGATCTTCAAAAATATTTGTATATCAAATAATGGCGAAAGGAAAGCTGCACCGAGTGCCGTTAGGCACGGCCAATATTGTGACCCGGTGATTCATCACCGGGCCTGACACAACTTCCGATGCGAAAGTACCGTAGGTACGATCCATTTTGGTAAGGTGCCCGTT
>SLGL01000342.1 GCA_007123785.1 Balneolaceae bacterium | reverse complement strand
TACCACAAGGTTCGGATACTGCTGAACCATCGGCGCCATCGATTCCTGTCCGCTGAAGTCGATATAGGCCTCATCCACAACCACAATGCCGGGAAATCGGGCCACCAGCTTCAGGATGTCGGTTCGTTTCAGGTCATTGGCGGTCGGATTGTTTGGAGAACAAAGCAGCAGAAGTTTAGTCTGATTATCAGCTGCTTTAAGGATTTCATCAGTATGAAGCTGAAAGTTTTCCGTCAGAAGTACCTCTTTAATGTTTACATCATTCACACCTGCCGCCACTTTATACATGCCGTATGTGGGCGGTGTGGTAATAATAGAATCTTTTCCGGGCTCACAAAAAATCCGCATCAGCAGGTCGATCGGTTCGTCACTGCCCACACCCAAAATTACATTTTCATAATCTACCTGTCTCCATTCGGCAATTTTTTTTCTGAGATTGTCGTGTGTGGGAGTGGGGTAGCGATGCAGGTCAAGCGTGTTCCGCACCGGCGAACCGAGGCTGTTTTCATTGGCATCCAGCAATAATCCCTTTTCAAAGTCATCCCTGGCACTGCGGTAGGGTGCCAGGTTTCGGATATTATTACGAACAAGAGATTCGATATTCACATCAGACATTGTAGGTTTTATACTTTAAATTTATAAATGTTTATGGGTTGAAAAATCACTCCGGAAAATTTGCAGATGGGTTTAGGTACTTACGCTTTTGTTAAGAAAAACCTTTTCCCTTTTTACTTTTCACTTTTCAATTCTATTCTATCACCCAGTTTTTTCAATCGCAAACTAACGGCATTCCGGTGTGCATCCAGACCTTCCAGTTTCGCAAGAATTTCAACAGTGGGTCCGAGATTTAGAAGGCCGGCTTTCGAGATTTTTTGCATGGTAATGAATTTCTGAAAGCTGTTGAGAGACACACCGCTGTACATCCGTGCATAGCCGTATGTTGGCAGGGTGTGATTAGTTCCTGAGGCGTAGTCGCCCATGCTTTCAGGTGTCCACGGTCCGATAAAAACGGATCCGGCATTCATTACTTTTCCAGCCAGTTTATCCGCATCTTTGGTGTTGATAATGAGATGTTCCGGTGCATAAAGATTTGAAAATTCCATCGCCTGATCACTGTTTTCTGTTATCAAAATGTAGCTTTTTTCCAGGGCTTTGGCTGCAAACTCTTTTCGGGGAAGTGCATCAAGTTGTTGCTTTAATTCGGTTTTGACTGATTCCACATCTGAATTTTTTGTAGTCACAAGAATAGCCTGGCTGTCGCTCCCGTGTTCGGCCTGGGAGAGAAGATCTGATGCCACAAATTCGGCATCGGCAGTTTCATCTGCAATTACCAGTACTTCCGATGGGCCGGCAGGCATGTCGATTGAAACCATCGCATCGCTGTTTTGCAGCATCATTTTTGCTGCAGTTACATACTGATTTCCGGGACCGAAAAGTTTATCTACTTTTGGAACTGACTCTGTACCAAAAGCCATTGCAGCAATTGCCTGGGCACCACCGGCCTTTAACACATTTTTTATACCGACTTTCTGTGCAACATAGATCACCGATTCAGGAAGATTTCCCTCTTTATCGGGCGGGCTGGCAAGAACAACAGTTTTGCATCCTGCAATCAGGGCTGGAATTCCGAGCATCATCGCAGTGGAGGGGAGAGGAGCTGTCCCACCGGGAATATAGAGGCCTACTCTTTCAATTGGCCTGCCTATACGCCTGCATACGACTCCCTTCTGAGTTTCAACTTCAATGGAATTGGTTAATTGTTCACGATGAAAGAGGAAGATATTATTAATCGCCCTGTCGATCGCCTCTTTTACTTCGGGTGACAGATTTACATTCAGATCAGAGGGGTCAATTACAAGCGGACCAGGAGCCACGCCGTCGAACTTTTTTGTCCACTCGCGAACTGCCTTGTCACCGTTGGCTTTCACATCATCCAGAATGGGCTGTACTTGCCCGAAAACCGACTTAAAATCCATTTTCGGCCGCTTGCAAAGATTATGAATGTCTGTTTCTGTAAGCGATTTGTAGGTGTATATATTCATTTTTTGAGTATCGAGTAGTGAGTATCAAGTATCGAGTATCAAGTTTTGAGATTTTTTGTAGTGTCGGTTTATCGTTTTGAAAATCTCGATACTTACTACTCCGGTACTATTCTTTAAACAATCATACTTTCAATTGGCAGCATCACAATTCCGGTAGCGCCGGCATTTTTCAGGTTTTCCATCACATCCCAGAAAGTGGACAATGGAATGACGGTATGAATCGCTACCATTCCGTTATCGGCCAGGGGCATCACTGTCGGGCTTTTGAGTGACGGAATGATTTTTTTGATCTCGGGAACGGATTCCTGTGGTGCGTTCATCATGATATACCGGCTTTCGGCGGCTTTTTTGTGCCCTTCGATCCGCTGAAGAATTTTTTCAATAAGCTGTTGTTTCCCTTTGGAAAGTGGCTTGTTGGTTTGAATAAGCTCCGTTTCCGAATCAAAAATTTTATCCAGTTCAATCAGGCCGTTTGCTTTCAGTGTTCCACCGGTGGAGACAAGATCGGAGATGGCATTGGCAATTTCGAGCCGGGGAGCAATCTCCACCGATCCGGAAAGGGTCACGATGCTAACATCAATCCCTTTCTCTTCAAAGTATTTACGGGTCAGGACAGGATAGCTGGTGGCAATTTTTTTACCGGCAAGGTCTTCCGGTTTGCTGATCTTTTCGTTCTTCGGAACCGCGATCGAAAGGCGGCACACGCCGTAATTCAATCCGCGTAATACCGTTACATCGGCCTCATCTTCGGCAACAGTGTTACCTCCAACAAAGCCAAGGTCACAAACACCGTCTTCCACATATTCGGGGATGTCATCATCGCGGATGAGCAGCAGTTCCACATCAAAATTGAGACATTTTACAAGCAGGCTGCGTTTGTAGTCATCAAATTTCAGGCCGATGCCTTCGAGCAAGCTGATTGTTTTATCAGTGAGCCGTCCGCTTTTCTGAACGGCAATTCGTAATGAAGTATTGGAATCGAGAGTTCTCATAGAGATTGTATCAAATTATAGTAAAATAGGGGTTTGGAAGGTGGCAGTAAAGTGTGCGGAAAGGGAAGTGTTAATGCACAAAATGCCCATGGCTGCCGTGATGGTGCCCGTGAAAATGAAAGATATGAAAGTGAAGTTTCATCACGGGAATAAAACTATGGAATTCATATATCTGAAACCAATCTAATTTTAAAATTTTGAAACTATTTTTATAACAAAGAGCAAGTATATCTGTAAAGGTTATATTGTTCATCAGGCACAAAAAATCTTTTTCATTTAGCAAACAATCCATTCCGGCTGTAAGGCGCATCCTCATCCAGTACAAAAAAGACCAGGTCCGAGTCTTCGTTGCTTGTTAGATCCAACTGCTCTCCATTGATCACTGTCTTTATGATGCATCGTACCTTTTCGCAAGTACGACAGAATCTCTTCGGTTTGATGCATGTGCATCGGCACAAAGGTACCGGTTTCAAGCGTGGCATGTTCCAGCCGGCCAATCTGAGCAATTCCGTTATCGTCCCAATTTTTGAATTGTCGCCCCAGAGGTAGAAACCGAGAGGTAAAAGGACCCCGGCTTACTTTTTTGCGTTTATTGGCTTTGGAGATGTGGATCATTCTTCATCCTCCAATTCCTGTAACAATCCCTGGAGGTCCAGCGACTCAGTTACCATTTTCACGGAACCGTCCGCAGTGTATTCCCACTCTTCTTTGGGACGATCGCGGTAGAGTTCCACTCCATTTCCATCCGGGTCCTGCAGGTAGATAGCCTCCGATACCCCGTGGTCACTGGTACCGCTAATGGGATAATTGTTGTCGATCAGCCGTTTTAGAATAATAGCCAAATCTTTCCGGGTGGGATACAAAAAAGCGGTGTGATACAATCCGGCACTGTTACGCGGAGCAGGCGGACCATCTTTGCTGTGCCAGGTGTTTAAGCCGATGTGATGGTGATATCCGCCGGCTGAGAGAAATGCCGCCTGATTTCCGTACATGGTAGTCAATTCAAAACCGAGCAGGTCGCGGTAGAATTCCAGTGCTCGGTCGAGGTCGGCAACTTTCAGGTGAATATGTCCGACGGTGGTTCCGTCGGGGACTTTGTATGTTGATGACATAATAAGTCGATTTTATATTAATGTTAATGAGTTTTATTGCACGTTCAACGAAACACACCTCTGGAGTTTTCGCTGAACGCTTCAACTCCTGTAACCTCTCGAGAGGAGATTTTGAACCCTTCAAGGGTTCTAACCCGCATTTCTCACCAAGAAATTTCGCAGCGTTTGACAGGGTGTTTTTTAAAATAATTTTATATTGAATTATAAGTTGATAACAATTAGGTGCATATCGTTTTCAAATAATTTTAGTGTGAGAAATGCGGGCTAACATTAAATCAACAATTTCCATCCGGGCCGCAAACGGCTCCGTCAGAGTCGGATACATTTTTCAGGTTCAATTCCTCATTTACTTTCTTCAGGGCTTCAACAAACACCTCGGTTGGTTGTGCACCTGATATCGCATACTTCTGATTTAAAACGAAAAACGGAACTCCCTGAATGCCCTGTTTCCGGGCACTCTCAATATCTTCCCGGATCTCCTGTTCAATAGCGTTGCTTTTCAATACCTGATAAACATCCTCTTCTTTCAGTCCGGCCTTCGTGCCTGCTTCAACAAGATATTTTTCGTCATCAATATTATTGCCCTCCGTGAAATAGCCTTTCAACAGGATTTCTTTCACCTCATTCTGAACATCATGCTTTTTGGCAAGGTGCAGCAGCCGGTGAGCCTTAAAACTGTTGGCCGGAATGGTTTTATCAAAATTATACTCCAGGCCGGACTCTTTGGCTCGCTGTTCCATCTGTTTGTGAATCTGCGTCGACTGCTCCAGACTCCAACCTTTTCGTTTTCCGAGATCTTCATAAATCGAAGCATCAGGATTGGTTTGGGCGCCGGGAGCCAGTTCAAAACTGTGCCAGACAATGTTGGTGTTCTCCGTCAAGCCGGCCTGCACCAGAGCGTTTTCAAAATTTCGTTTGCCGATGTAACAAAACGGACAGATAATATCTGACCAGACATCCACTTGAATCGTTTCTGTTAATTGATCGGAATTCAGTTTCTCGAGGTAATTCATAGGTTCGTCCAATTTTCGTGTCAACGCTCCAGCTGTTTGCATTCACGTTCCAGAGCAGGAAAAAGGTGATAATGGCATAGATCAGGTTATTTGCCGTGGTGGCCGGGTCGCCGGAAAGAACAGCACCAAATGTTAAGGAGGCTATTAAAAACCCGGTGACCGACAGGGTTATCATACTGAACAGCCCCAGGATCAGAAAGAGTCCGAGGATCAGTTCTGCAAACGGCAGCGTCCATACAAAGGGAATCAGTAAAAATTCGGGAAGAAGTTCGCCAAACCGGCCCATCATAAATTCCGCAAAATTCCCAGGACCCTGGATAAAGATTTTATTTGCTCCAAATGTAACGAATGCGATTCCAAGTGTGATCCTGAAAATAAAATAAGCGGCTTTTTGTGGTTTGGTAACTGGTTGTCTCATAATTTTGATCTGATTTTATAAATCAGCCATCACCGAAACAAAATCTATCCGGCGTGGCTGAATGAAATTCTGAATTTTACTTACTGAATAACAAACTCACCGTCTGCTTTGATTCGAACGTTATTGCTGATCATGGGCGGCGGAAATCCGTTGCCGAGGTTGAATTCAGATCTGTCAATCGTACCGGTAATTTGAATACCTGCAACCGGGGCGCCATCGGCCATCGGGTTTTCAACCGTTCCGCGATGAATCATGGTCATTGTTACTTCACGTGTTACATCCAGCAGAGTCAGGTTGCCGGTCAGTTCAAACACGCCATCTTCTGACGATCGAATGGAGCTGCTGGTGAACGTCATCTCCGGATATTCTTCAACATGGAAAAAGTCTTCACTTCGCAGGTGATCATCTCGGTTCTGTACTCTCGTATCTACGGATGCGGTTTGAGCCGTCAATGTGATCTTTGCATCACTAAAATCTTCTTCCGCGGCGGTAATGGATACGTTGTAATCGCCAAAGTGTCCCGGTACATCCGCAATGCCCAGATGGGTGACGGTAAACCCAAGATTGGAGTGATATGGATCCTGTACCCATGTATCCTGGGCAATTATCGTGAGTGGTAAAATCAAAAATGCTATAAGTGCTGTTAATTGTTTCATTGGTTGTTTTACTTTCTGTTTTTGTTTTTATGATTCAGTGTTTTGTTTCTGACCGGTTGATCAGTTCAGGTGTATGAAAAGTTTTTCTTTATCGCGGCGGACTTTTTTGGCATTTGCCAGAAAGTCATTCTCTTCATCGCGATATCCCAGCGCCATCATCGCTACACTTCTCAACTTTTTTTTTCGCAAGTTCAAAATTTCATCTATTTTTTCAGGCACAAATCCCTCCATTGGCGTGGCATCTACTTTTTCCAATGCCGCAGCTGTGAGTGCAGTTCCCAGCGCGATATAAACCTGCCGGGCGGCCCATTCGTACCTCTCATCCGGTGACCGGCTCTCTACCGTATTGATAAGTGAAGCCCTGAAATTAGCAAGTGATTCGATCGGGAGATCTCTTATATCTGCTATTTGCTGCATGTATTCATCGATCTGATTTTCGGTGATATCATCCCATACTGCAAAAATGAGAAGGTGTGATCCTTCCGTGATTTGTGGCTGGTTGTACGCTGCCGGCTTCAGCCTTTCCTTCAACTCATCATCCTCTATCGTCAAAATAGTGTAAGGCTGCAGCCCCATGGAAGAAGCGGAGAGCTGAATCGCGTCCAACAACCGTTCAACTTTTTGATCCGGTACACGCTTTCCATTCATTCTTTTGGTGGCATATCGCCAGTTTAAAGCATCGAGTAAATCCATTTTATTGTTTATACCTGCTTATTTAGTTTAATATTGAATGTTTTTTTATAAAACCTATTTCTGAAATTTTAATGACCAATGGGTCAGGCTGTATTTAACTCCTTTTGAACCGGCTGAAATCCGGCAGAAGCAGTAATACTTCTTAGAGTGTCCAGAGCTTTCGGATGCCTGGATAGATGATGAATAGTATTTGAAATGCTTGTTGAGAGATACAAACCTACCACTTTCGAGTTCGGGAAATAAGTTTCTATCTGTTCCAGCTCTTGTGCCGAATCACTATTCAGAAGAGTAACAACAACAACCTTTTGAATAGATACATCTTCAATCTTTTCAGACAGATCGTTGAGATTCTTTTCATTATTCAGAATAAAAATGACATCCGCTTCCCAGCATGCCTCGTGTGTACACTCTAAAAACTCCGCATCCGCTCCTTTTTCAGTTGAGGTAATTTCATCAGCAAGGGTCCGGGCTTCCTCGCTATTCTCATCAAATAGCAGCAATCTGTAATTGTCCCTGCTTAATGCTTTAGCAATGGATCTGCCGATTATACTGCTGCTGCCAATAATTGCTATGGTCTGTTTCGTAATGGGCATGATTCTATTTCCTCTTATTGTTTAATTTCTAGAGCAAAGTTAGCCTGCCGTGAGCCCATTTCCCTTGATATGTGCTAAGGAATTCCGTTGATATATATCAAGTCACTATATTTTTGTCGCTTTCTTATCAAGAATAAGAAAGCGGATCACTGGCCGGAAATGTTTGCTTAAGATCTTCGTCCAGTTTTCATTTCTCTTTTTATTTTTTTGTTCGGATTCTGTTTTGAAACTCATCCCTTCTGTGCTGTCTCTTGTTATGCGTACCTTTTCTATCTGTTTTTACATAATTCCCATTCCTCATTCGTCAAAGGTACAATTTCAAAGAGAATGGTAACCGGATCGTATTTTAACAATGATTGAACCTTTTGATTTTGCTTGATAATCATTTAATCCAGTGTTACAAAGACAGATGTACGGGGTTCATTGTTCACAGCCTTGCTTTTATGCCCGTGGCCGGTTACATCTTCCACCAGTAAAATATCACCGGTAGAAAAACGCCGTACTGTCCCATCCCCGATTTCCACATCTACCGCACCATCCAGCATAATGATGTATTGGCGCTGTGGGGCGTTATGCCAATTATAATCGTAGTCGGGTCCCGTTCTGCGAAATATAATTCCGGTTGCATTCACCTTTTCAGAGAGTTCTCCGATATCGCCGGCGCTTTCAAGTTCTATCTCAATATCTTCGAAATGAGATTCATTATCGGGACCGGTATAAAGACGAGTAATTTTCATTGTTTCATGTCAGTTATTGAAAAGTGAGACCTGTCAGGTTTTGGAAACCTGACAGGTCTTGTAGATTTGAAATTTCAGGCTTAAACCCTGATTTCAGGCAGTCGTTTTTCGATACTTTCCCGTTTGGACTCAAGCCAGGGTGGCAGGATCAGTTTTTGGCCGAGTTTTTTGGGATCTTCATCCACATCATAACCGGGGCCATCGGTTGCAATCTCAAAAAGCACCCCGCCCGGAGTACGGAAATAGACCGAGTGGAACCAGTGCCGATCGATAATCTGTGAAGGATTGAGTCTCATTTCAATTACTTTCTCCCGGAGCTTATTAAGTTCTTCATCATCTTCTGCACGAAAAGCAACATGGTGAATGATTCCGCGTCCGTTTGACGATGGCTTGGATTCTCCCTCTTCAATAATCACCGACCCGCCGATCGGAGCATCTGTCGTGTAATGCCATCGGTTTTCTTCCCGGTCAGATTCCTTAAATTCAAAAAGAGTTTTTAACACTCCGGCTGTAGCATCATGCTCTTTCAGTCGCAGGGTTGTACCACGAAATCCTCGAATTCCATATTCAGCCGGAACCGTTCCTCTCTCCCAGCCGGACAGCTGATTAACCTGTTCGTCAAAAACAAGCTCCAGTTGCATTAGATCGGGATCTTTAAAACCGATCGCCTGCTG
>SLGL01000068.1 GCA_007123785.1 Balneolaceae bacterium | reverse complement strand
TTTTTCTTGTCGTCGTCTTCGTCATCGACAACTTCGAAGTCGGCATCGACGGCATCATCGCTTTCAGCGGTGCTTTCGGTTTCTTCAGCACCATTTTGTGCGGAAGTTCCGTCAGCTCCGGTTTGTTGTGCCTCGGCTGCCTGATAAATCTCCTGAGAAGCTGCTGCCCAGGCCTGATTTAACTCCTCGATTGCGGGTTCAATTTCATCCACTTTTTTCTCTTTGTGGAGTTCTTCAAGTTTAGTGAGAGTTTCTTCAATTTTGGTCTTATTACCCTCGGAGATTTTCTCTTTATGTTCGTCGAGCTGTTTTCGGGTTGAGAAGATCAGTGAGTCGGCCTTATTTAGGGTTTCAACCTCTTCACGAAGCTTTTTGTCTTCTTCAGCGTGCTCTTCAGCCGCTTTCTTCATTTTCTCTATTTCCTCATCACTCAGGCCAGAGGAAGATTCAATCCGTATACTCTGTTCTTTGCCGGTGCCTTTATCTTTAGCACTCACATTCAGCACACCGTTAGCGTCGATATCAAATGTTACTTCAATCTGTGGAACACCTCTGGGTGCGGGAGGAATGCCATCCAGATGGAACCGGCCAAGTGTTCTGTTTGCTTGTGCCTGTGCTCTTTCTCCCTGGAGAATATGAATTTCCACACTGGTTTGGTTATCGGCAGCGGTTGAGAAAACTTCTTTCTTACTTGTAGGGATGGTGCTATTGCCTTCAATCAGCTTGGTCATCACACCCCCAAGTGTTTCAATACCCAGTGTAAGCGGAGTGACATCAAGCAGTACCACATCATCTACGTCACCACTCATCACACCACCCTGAATGGCAGCACCTACGGCTACAACTTCATCAGGATTTACACCCTTGCTTGGATCTTTTCCGAAAAACTCTTTTACTACTTCCTGGATTTTCGGTATCCGGGTGGAACCACCTACGAGTATCACCTGGTCGATTTCGTTTTTGCTGATCCCTGCATCTTCAAGTGCTTTTTTGCAAGGTCCAATGGTTCTCTTAACCAAATCATCAACAAGCTGTTCAAATTTGGAGCGGGTGATGTCCACATTCAAGTGTTTGGGGCCCGAATCTGTGGCGGTGATAAATGGCAGGTTTACATTGGTCTTCTGTGAGCTTGACAGTTCAATTTTTGCTTTTTCAGCTGCATCTTTCAGCCGCTGCATCGCCATAGGATCGTTTTTCAGATCCACACCTTCGTCTTTCTTGAATTCATCGGCAAGAAAATGAATCAATCGCTGATCAAAATCATCGCCGCCAAGGTGGGTGTCACCGCTGGTGGATTTTACTTCAAAAACACCATCACCAAGGTCAAGCACTGAAACATCGAATGTACCACCCCCGAGATCATATACAATAATGGTTTGATCGGTTTCCTTTTTATCCAGCCCGTAGGCAAGTGATGCTGCAGTTGGCTCATTAATAATTCGTTTTACGTCCAGTCCGGCAATTTTTCCGGCTTCCTGTGTGGCTTTTCTTTGAGCATCATTGAAATAGGCAGGTACGGTAATTACAGCTTCGGTAACCTTTTCGCCCAGATATTCTTCGGCTGTCTGTTTCATTTTTTGCAACACCATCGCAGAAATTTCCTATGGTGCATACTTTCTGTCACCAATCTGGACTCGTGCAGTGCCATCATCATCAGACTTAACAACCTTGTAAGAAACCTGGCTCATTTCTTCTTTTACCTCGTTGTACATACGCCCCATAAATCTCTTGATCGACGAGATTGTTTTATCGGGGTTCGTGATAGCTTGTCTTTTAGCGGGGGCACCTACAAGACGTTCACCGTCTTTTGAAAATGCCACAACCGATGGAGTGGTTCTGCCGCCTTCGGAGTTTTGGATGACTACAGGTTCGTTGCCTTCCATAACAGCTACGCACGAATTTGTAGTTCCTAAGTCAATTCCAATTATTTTACCCATGATAAGTAACCTTTTTTCTGATTTTTATTGGATGATTCAAATTTATTTGATTGGAATGGATTGCGAATCATTCTCTTCTTCCATTCCTTTTTTTGAAATTCTTACGTATAAAACACCCTCTTTAAAAGTTGCTGATATAGAGGATGTATCAGCGGTTTCCGGCAATGCGAAGGATCGGGAAAAAGAACCATGCTTTCGCTCCGACCTTTTCAGCTCTTCACCATCTTCGAGATAAAGTTCACGTTCGCCACTGATGGAAATCACCCGGTCTTTCAGGGTAATTTTAATCTGTTTTTTCTTCATGCCGGGCAAATCGAGCAGAATAGAGAAAATTTCATTGCTTTCAACAATATCACATGCGGGATGAAAATCACCGCTGTCCAAATTGATTGGAGCAACTCTCTCCACAAACTGCTGAATATCTTTACCCAGCCTGGAAAGTTGTTTTTCTATGTCGATGGTGAAATTGCTCATAATAATTTCATTTTTCCTGTTTACAGAGCAACCTCAATGCCAACAAGAAAAAGAGAGTCCCTTCACTGACGTATTGACATAGATCATTTTAAGAAATGTGACCTGATGCCAGTTTCGTAAATATGAAAGGGAAAAGAGTGTCAAAATATAGTTTGACCTGTCAAATCTGATCCATTTAGACTGGCTTTCAAAAAAATATCGGGTTCTCTAATGACTTAAATTTAAAAGATGATCCCAAAATTCAGGGTAGGAAATATCAGTGCAGTCCGCATCTTTAATTTTAGACACGCCGTTTGATCGGGTTGCCAGAACTGCCGCAGCCATTGCCATACGGTGGTCGTGATAGGACGGGTATAATGAGGGCCTGGGTATAAAATCTGGCTGGCCGTGGATGATAATTCCATCTTTTTTAATCTCCGTGGATGCACCTGAAAGCGTCAGAATTTCTGCCATTGCGGAAAGGCGGTCGGTCTCTTTGTGACGAAGTTCTTCAGCTCCTGAAATTACCGATGTGCCTTCAGCAAAACACATCGCTACCATCAGAATGGGAAGTTCATCAATACAGTTGGGAACGAGAGCCGGGTCCAGTTCTATCGGGCTGAGTGCTGATGGTTTAATTGTAAGGTCGGCCACGGGCTCTTTTCCAGCTGTGGTTTCATTCTCTTTTTGAATATTAGCCCCCATCTCCAGCAGGACCTGATAGGCCGCAATCCGGCTTGGGTTTATTCCGACTTGTGAAAGGTGAACATTCGTTTCGGGCTGGATGGAACCCGCAACCAGCCAAAAAGCGGCTGCAGAAAAATCGCCGGGCACCGAATAGTTTTGGGCCGGAATGGTATCATCCAAACTGCTGCGAATCAATTTGCCGGTTCCATAAGGTTCTGATTGAAGTTCAAGGAGCCGCTCGGTATGATCGCGACTTAGTGTACTTTCAATCACTTCAGTCGGTTTCTCACCAAACAAACCGGTCAGAAGTACTGCCGATTTTAACTGGGCACTTGCAATTGGCAGCGGAAAGCGAATTCCCTGAACACCATTGTTAGGCCTGACATTTAGCGGAGCATAAGAACCGTCCCGGCCGGTGATGGAACATCCCATTCGGGTAAGCGGATCGATGATGCGCTTCATCGTGCGTGATGAAAGTGATTCGTCTCCGATCATGGTACAATCAACACCGGCGCCTGCCAAAATACCGCCAAGAAGCCTCATAGTGGTTCCGGAATTACCGCAATCAAGTGGCTGATCTGGTTTTTGAAGGCCGTTTCGTCCGGCACCACTTATTCGGACGGTAGAGCCATTTTTTTCAATTTGCACGCCAAGCTGAGCCAGGCACTTCAGAGTGCTTGCGGGATCAGCGGCATCCGAATAGTTATGAATAAGGCTCTCTTCCTCCGAAATGGCGGCAAAGAGAGCGGAACGGTGTGAAATGGATTTGTCGGGGGGAGGTGTGAGATTTCCTGTGAGTTTCTTTACAGGAGAAACTTTCTGAGTCATTCTTAATTATTTTGTAATAAACGCTGTGCTTTTCGGGCGCCGTCGGTTCCGGGATAGTTATCTACAATGGAGTTCAGAACGGAAATAGCATCCCCGCGGCGGCCGTCCCTGATGTAAATTTCCGCGATTTTATATTGTGATTCAGCAACCCATTCGTCAAATGCCTCAAATAAAACCCGGACATTCGAGAATGCTTCAAGTGCTGCCTGTCTGTTGCCTTCTTCAAGATAGGACTGGCCTATCAAATATTGTGCTTCAGCACCGCTTTCGGTAGAGTGCGATTCAGCAACAAGGGTGAAAAATCGTCTGGCTTCTTCAACGCGTCCATCTCTTAACAGTACTTTCCCGTGGCCTACATTAGCCTGTCCGCTGTCTTCATTAACGGAGAGCACACGCTCAAAATATTGCCGGGCCTCACTGTTATTACGAAGTGCAAGATTTGCATTGCCAATACCAAGATAAGCTTCCTGTTCGTAACGGTTGTCTTTCTCAAGAAGCTGTTCAAAACGCCGCAGTGATTCATTATAATTCCCAAGTTCATACTGGATTCGGCCCAGCTCAACCAAAGCGGGAGCAGCCCGTTCTGAATCAGGAAAGTCATTGATCAGTGTCTCATAGGTTTCAGCCGCCTGCTGTTTCTGATCCGTTCGCTGATAGGCATCAGCCATATTAAAGTAGGCATCTGGCATCAGGTTGCGGTTGTTTGTTATGCGCAGATACTGTCTGAACTCACGAACTGCACCTTCATAATCACCTGATTGAAAAACATTTTCGGCCTGGCGAAAGCGGAGTCTGTCAGCGGTTGTTGATGTGGGGTTGTCTGCAAGAAAATCTTCAAGAATATCAGTACTGGTGTCAAATCCTCCGGCCGATAGCTGAGCAAACTGAATACCGTCAATCGCTTCGATGATGTATTGGCTTCGCGGATATTCATCTAAAACTTTTTGATAGGCTTCAATTGCAGCTTCGAAATTTCCGGCATTGTAGTAGGAGTCTCCAATATTATATTGAGAGCGGGCTGCCCATTCTGTTCCGGGATATCGATTTATTACAGATTCGAATTCTTCGATTGCCTGATCGTAATTTCCGGTGTTCAGATAGATGTAGGCTATGTTGTATTGAGCCTGTTCACGCAGTCTGCTGTATGGATAGATTCTGAGTAGCCGCCTGAATTCGGTCACGGCTTCGAAATTTCTGTTCATCCGGTAATAACTGTTGGCTACCTGGAACATGGCGTAATCGCCTCCCGGTTCGGCACCAATGGTTTCACGATAGTATTCCATGGCATCGGCATATCTGCCCTGTGCATAAAAAGAATCACCGATACGGAGACGGGTATCAGTTTCATAAGGGAACAGTGCAATATCAGGTGGATCGTAGTTGTTCAAAAAATCGATCAGCGGGGCTGTGGCATTTTCGAAATCGCCCATTCTGAAATAAGCCCAGCCAAGGCTGTATTTGGCTGCTCCAACCATTTCATGATCGGGGAAGCCTCTGATAAAGGAGTTGTACTGATTTGCCGCCCGTTCATATTCGCTAATCTGAAAATTGGAGTCTGCACTCCAGAAGAGAGCTTCCCCGGCAATTTCTGAATTCGGAGCTTCACTGTAAACAGCTTCAAAATCGGGCTGAGCCTGCTGATAGGCCTGATTAAAGTAAAGCACCCACGCCCGCTGGAACCGCGCCTGACGCTGCAATGCGGGATCAAGGTCGTCTATTTGAGCAGCCAGTTCAAATGCATCGATGGCACGGGAATATTCATTATTTGCATAAAAGGCTTCGCCCAGGAAGGTTAATATTTTTGCCGGCTCTTCCAGGTTCTGGTAATTTTGAGCCAGAGGTAAAAGCACTTCAATAGCCTCGTTGGAATTACCTGCTTCGAGAGCGGTCACCGCCCATTCATAATAGGCCTGTTCGTAAAAAACCCCTTCACCAAAACGGTCTCCGAATTCCCGAAAGGCTTCGAGCGAGGCACGATATCGGCCGGCCAGTTTTTCATTTACAGCTTTGTAGTAAAGGGCTTTTCGGGCGATATCGTCATCCCCAATGGCGGCTTCACCAAATGCTCTTGCTGCCCAGTGAAAGATCTCCTGTTTATGATATACCCAACCCAGTCCATAATGTCCGATACGGGATTCTTCTTCATCATCAACGCGGGCAAGATAGATGCGGTAATAACGCGCTGCTTCTTCAAAATTATTTAATGCATTGTAGCTTTCTCCTATCAGATAGATTGCTTTCAGCCTGTTTTCCTCATCCACATAAGGAATCGCATCTTCCAAAGCCTCAATTGCCTGGTTGAATCGGCGCTGCTGATAGTAAGACTCACCCAGTGCTGTCCCGATTCTGCGTGCCATCGGTGTATCGGGATGACGTTCCCGAAGCAACTCAAATGCTTCGGAAGATTCTGCGAAGCGTTCTTCCTCCAGGTAGAGGCGCCCGCGGGCGTAGAGTGCCCTGGGTGACCATACACTTCGTCGGTGATCATCGGAGAGAGTCAGGAAATAGCTGCGTGCCAATTCGTAATCACCCATTTCAACCGCAGTTTCTGCTACAACATAGTAAAGTTCGGCACGATCGTTATATGATTGAGGGAAGTTCAGGGCGCGGTCCATTCGTTCAATGGCTTGTGCATATTCACCACGTATTATATGATCTTCAGCAATTTCCCTTAATAAAACAGCTGCCCGATTGCTTTCAGGATAGGCCTGTACAAAACGATCTACATGATAATTGACTCCTGAAGAGTCGATACGGCTTAAGGCCCTTACTTTATAAAACTCAGCTGTTTCGGTTGTTACAATATTTTCGCCACCTTTTGATGCCTGTTCAAAATAGGCTACAGATTCTGCATAAAGTCCTTTTTCAAACAAATCAAGCCCTGTCTGGAAATCATTTTGGTAAGATTCCTGCAATTGCTGTGCAAAAGCATTGCTTTCACCCAGAATAAGAAACAGCGTTATTGGAATAAATAATAAAAAGTTACGACTCATGTAAGGTTCAGTCTTGTGTAGCTATGATGCAATACCATTGGAATATATAAACTCAGACGGATTTGTTCCCGATTTTAACCGAATTAGTGAGCTTTTTTTAAAGATCAAGATATCTCATCAATTCATCTGCCCTGGAGGTAAAATCTACCTGAAGCAGATCGCTCTTATTTTCGGTTGTTGTGTAGTAACCATGTCGCTGAAGAGATGAGGTAACAGCAGAGGTGTCTTCATGACTGATTTTTAGTGAAACTTGTATCACAGAATCCCCATTGCGGGATTGTTCAACAGTTAAGCCGAGAATTTTAGCACCTTCTGTTTCAATCAGATGCACAAGTTCCGAGAGCATAAAGTCGGATTTGGCCAAATGTACAGTGATGACTGAACCAGCGGTTGTAATATTCAGCATGGTTGAAAGTGCTTCGAGTACATGCTTTTTTTCAATAATGCCAATATACTGTTCGGTGATGTCAATAACCGATATTATGCGAACCTCATGAAGAAGCATTTGACGGGCCACTTCGAATACGTGCTGATTTTCATAAGCATAAATGGGGCGGTGGATTGAAAGATCGGATATGGGAAGGCTCTCATCTATGTTATCTGCGATGTCTTCAAGCAATATATGGCCTGCAATCATATTTGTGGCAGGTTCTACCACAGGAATACTCGAGGATTGCCAGGAATCCATTTTTGCCAAAGCGGCAGAAATAGGGCTTGAAGGCTGCAAAGGGGTAAATTCGGTATTTAATAGTTCTTTCGCTAACACGTCATGTTTCAATAAGAGGTTCTATGTCCGAGAGCATCGACTCAAACCGGTCGATATCTTCTTTAGACGAACTGCCTGAAATGGCAACTTCATTACCTTCAAAGTGTTCTTTTTCTATAACGGCTACTTCGTGCAAAAAGCTTACAGCTTTGTAATGAGTTAATGGAATATTGTACGAAAAAGTGACATAATCTTCTTCAATCAATTTTTCGAGACGCTCTTCGAGTTTTCTGAGTCCCATTGCCCGAAAGGCTGAAACAAAAAGCACACCGGGATACTCTTTTTTCAATTCAATCAGCCGGGCGGGTTCAAGTAGATCAATTTTGTTAAATACAAGCAGAGTTTTGGTTTTTGCGACTCCAAGCTCTTCAAGTGTTTTTTTTACGACTTTAATATAATCTTCAATCATATTGCCAGAAGCATCTACCACATGAAGCAGGACATCAGCATCCCTCACTTCATCGAGTGTGGATTTGAAACTTTCAATTAGGTTGTGAGGAAGTTTTCGGATAAATCCAACGGTATCGGACAGCAGTAAATCGTGGTTTTCAAGTTCCAGTCTTCGAACTGTGGAGTCGAGTGTGGCAAAAAGGCGGTCTTCGGCCAATACGTTGGTATCTGTTAGTGTATTCATCAGGGTTGATTTACCTGCATTGGTGTATCCGACAAGGGCCACTCTGGTGATGTTTTCCCGGCCTTTTCGCTGTGTAGTACGCTGGCGATCGAGTTTTTCCAGTTTTTCTTTAAGTGTGGAAATACGTTTTCCGATAAGGCGTCGGTCTGTTTCAATCTGTGTTTCACCGGGGCCTTTGGTCCCGATTCCACCTTTCTGTCGTGACAGGTGGGTCCAGAAACGAGTAAGGCGAGGCAGTAGATATTGTAACTGAGCAAGTTCCACCTGTGTTTTAGCTGCTGATGTTTTAGCACGGGATGCAAAAATATCGAGGATAAGGCCACTTCGGTCCAGTACTTTCACTTTAGTGGTTTTTTCGATATTTCTTATTTGTGTTGCGCTCAGATCATCATCAAAAATAAGTACATCGGCATTATTTTCGACTACTTCCTGTTTGAGCTGATTTAGTTTACCCTTGCCGATATATGTGGTTGGATCGGGATGAGGCCGGTTCTGGAGAATTTTTTCTGCAGTATCAGCCCCGGCTGTATTAGCAAGCAGCATCAACTCATCAAGATATTCTTCAGCCAGCCATCGGGGAATTTCAGGGCCAAAAAGTCCAACTAAAACGGCTCTCTCTTTTTCAAGAGAAGGTTTTCTGATTTCTTCTAACAAACTGTAACGATAT
>SLGL01000371.1 GCA_007123785.1 Balneolaceae bacterium | reverse complement strand
CTTTAAAAGAGATTTTAATGAAACTTTTCATACAACTCCGGGACGATGGCTCACCCAAAAACGCCTCGAACTGGCCAGGTACCTGTTGGAAAACACCGACAAGTCCGTTACTGAAACGGCGTTTGAAGCAGGGTTCAAAAATAACTCTCACTTTAACAGAGTATTCAAAGAGCGGTTTGAAATGACACCGCTTGAATGCAGCAAAATGGCTGTTTGAAACTGCCGGTAACGGCTAAGCAAAAAATTTGGGCTTCTAAGTAAAGATCGATACACCTGCAGGTTTTATGTTTCCTCCGAACCAGATAAGAAGCGGTCATAATCCGGACCGGTTCTCATTCAATTAAACTTAAAAAATGATTCTAAAAACGGAGGTTACTATGTATATTGTCATCGAACACGATATCCACGATCCGGAAAAATATCTGACATGTGCAGAGGAAGTGTTTCCGCTGCCTGATGATCTACATGTTCATCAGTTCTTTCCCTCACCGGATTTGACCAAAGCGGTTTGTTTATATGAAGCGCCTTCTGTAGAACGGCTTAGCAAGTATCTGGACAGTAAACTCAATCCGGCAAGCAAACAGTACTATTTTCCAGTACTGACAGAACAGGCCATCGGGCTTCCTGAAACTGTAAAAGTGTAACAGAATCCGGCCTCCGGTTATTTTGATATCAAGAGAGGCCGGAAAAAAATATAAAATGATGAACCATAAAAAAAACATCGCTTTATCTGAAATTACAGAAAAACAAAAGCAAACCTGGTCTTCCGGTGATTTCAATCAGATTGCGCGCCAGAACTGGGTGATGGGTGAAGCCCTTTGCAATGCTGCTGATCCTCTTCCCGGACAGCGGGTTCTGGATGTTGCTTGCGGCAGTGGAACTGCAGCCCTGGTTGCAGAACGGCGTTATTGTGAAGTCACAGGTATAGATTATGTGTCTGAACTGATCGAGCGCGCAAAATTAAGAGCGAATGCCAACGGCCAAACTATTGATTTTCTTACAGGGGATGCCCAGGATTTACCGTTTGAAGACAACAGTTTTGACATCATTTTATCGGTTTATGGTGTGCAGTTTGCACCCGACCAGGTGAAAGCCGCAAACGAAATGCTCCGTGTTTGCAAGCCGGGCGGTTTAATCGCACTGGCCAGTCCTTTACCAGAAGGCTGGAGCGGTGATTTTTTTGCCGTTCATGCAAAGTACAATCCGCCACCTCCCGAAGTTACCTCTCCGCTGCGATGGGGAACAGAGAAAGGGGCTCATAAACTCCTCGGGCACGATTGCTCGTCCATCGAAATATCAAAACAAAAAGTACTTCAGTATTACAGGTCCACCGATCACGCTGTGGAAATTTTCAGCCGATGGTTCGGCCCAACCATACAGGCTTCCCAAAAACTGAATGACGGAGAAAGACGAAATTTGCTGCAAGATATCAAAACGGTGTTCGATCGTTACAATCAGGCTACCGATGGCAGGGCAATTGTTGAAAATATCTATTTACAGATCCTGGCAACCAAAAAATTATAATTTGTCTGATTCAGTCAGACCTTCGGAGACATCATACCTGAAGATTGCTTTGAAAAAATTCCGGGATCTTTTTGATATTCAATTAACCACGTTTTTTCAAATATCGCTTCAACACAATGGCATATAGAATGATATTGATCAGGATAACACCCACTCCCAGTAAAACCTGCACCTCACGTGTGAGGCCTGGCGGATAGATCACAGGCAGCAGGTAGTGCTCGATAAAGCCACCCTCATAACCTGCCTGGCCTGCTGCTCTCCTGAGATGATTTTCGAGCGGGGTAAGCGGACAAATCCAGCCCATAGTTACCACCATGGCAGCCCAAAATGCAGATATCAGGTGCGGGTAGATCACCCATCTCCACTTTAATACCAAAACGGCACCTATGACTGCGAAAACGATAAACAGGAAATGGATAAATACTACTATTTCGGCCAGAATACTATAGATCATAACTGAATTGATTAAATATAAAAGTAAAAACGCTTTCCTCGGTCTTACTGATTAATCTGATGAAAAAGGTATTTGTTGACCGGTTCGGTTTTAAATAAATTGTTGTTATTTATTTTAATCACGAATCAAACCTCACTGAATCAACAGTTTATATGTCCGGAAAATTTACAACAACCACTGCTATCCGATTTTCAAAAATTCTGCTTGTCGTATTTTTCGGGTTTTACGTTTTGGTTGTTGCTTTCGGCAATGTTACGGATTACAGGTCAAACTTTCAGTTCGTTGAAGCGGTGCTCAGCATGAAAGACACTTTCCAAAGTGAAAATCTGATGTGGCGTGCTGTTGAATCAGGTAATTTTCATCATGCAGCTTATACCCTCATCATTCTTGCTCAGTGGATCATTGCCATTATGTGTCTCGTTGGTTCATATTTAATGTCCGGAAAACTGAATTCCGATCAAATCGATTTTCATGAATCAAAAAAATGGGGGATTGCAGGCCTTCTTTTGGGGCTGACACTTTGGTTTTTTGGCTTTCAGGTAATCGGTGGTGAGTGGTTTGCCATGTGGCAGAATGAGACCTGGAACGCTCTGGATTCTGCTTTCCGTATCACCGCTTTCATCCTTGGAACGCTGATTTTTGTAACAATGAAGAATGATTGAGAAGCAACAGGCTGAATGTATACAACTATTCTTATCAGCGTTTCTTTCTCTTTAGTAGCCACTCATTTTGCCAAAAAACGGGGCAACACTATTTTAGAAGTGACAGTCCAAAAAGTCCTCTCTTGAGAGGGGAAAAGGCCGGATGAAAACGCGGAGCGTGATTCAACCGGGCGAGGGGTGTGTTCGTAAAGGTTAAAAACATCGATTCAAGCCTAAAAACAAGCTCCTTACAAATCTGTCATTGGTAAAAATATGGGGTACGGGTCAGCGATCCATTGCACTTGATGTTCTGAATCAGTAGTTAAAGCGCTGACGAGTGAAAGCTTTTACGGGTTCTCCGTCCTGGCGGGCTGGTCGGAATCGCCACTGCATAGCAGCTTTCAGAACGGCATCCATCAAGCCATATTGAACGAAAGGAAGTTCCTGGTAAGACCCATCATTATTATAGAGACGAATTTCCATTATGCTGGCTTCCTCCACATCTCCATTCTGATCTACCAAAAAATTTACAATCATCTCCAGTTTACCCCTGTATTCGTCGGGAACTCTTTCAGGAGCCGAAGCCTCAACAATCCGCACAACAGTGGGTGGTATCTGCGGGTTTCCAACGATGCGCTCTTCATCTCCAGTGTGACCGGTTCCGTAACCGGGGTCGGGCAAAGGCAAGTCCGGCAGGTCGAGATCCACATCAAACTCGATCTCTACTTCAATGATTTCATCATCCGGCACCGGGTTTGGCATTTGGGGCCGCGGGGGTGGCGGAGGAGAAGTTTGCTGGCGGGTTACCTGGATTTCATCGAGAAGAACCGTTTCCTGTTCCTGCATCTCAAAATCGAGTGAGGGATCGTAGGATATTTCAGGCCAAAACCGAATCAAAAGAATGGCCCCTACCTGAACAACCACCATGCATAGCAAAACCAGATTCCGGTAGTCCTGATCGGGAAGTCGTTTATTTTTTTTTTGATGTGCCAAAATAACAGCCTCTGTAACTTATGAAAGCAGGATTTTTTATGAACAATATCTTATATAATTAACGGAATGGACACAACAAAATGATAGAAAGAAACCAAAACATCTTTGCTATAGTTTCTTTAAAACTTTTCGGATAAATCCATCGCTTTCTTGAAGTTTCCGAATTGCTTCATCCTTTGAAAGACCTGAAAGAGCCATCAACAGCGCAGTTTTTACGTGATCATCAGCTTTGTCGAGCATCTCTTCGGCCTCTTCATAATTTATTTTGGCAAGCATCATCACAATTCTCTTGGCTCTCTCCTCCAGTTTTTTATTGGTGAGTTGCAGATCCACCATCACATTTTCATACACTTTACCCAGGCGTATCATCGCTCCGGTGGTGAACATGTTCAGAATCATTTTTTGAGCAGTCGCGCTTTTCATCCGGGTGCTGCCCATTATTACTTCAGGACCAACAGGCACATCTACCAGATAATCCACGTCCAAATCCACCTGCTCTGCCGATACGGTGGTAACGAGAATGGTTTTACAGCCAATCTCACTTGCACGCTTCAGAGCACCATGTACATAGGGGGTGCGCCCGCTGGCGGCCAGCCCTGAAATCACATCAACAGAAGTTACCTTGAGCCGGTTGATTTCTTCTGCGCCATACTGCTCTACATCTTCCGCACCCTCCTGAGCACGAAACATCGCTTTCTCTCCCCCGGCGATGAAACCCTGAACCAACTCAGGGTCAGTTCCAAAAGTTGGGGGACATTCAGCGGCATCAAGTACCCCAAGTCTTCCGCTTGTACCGGCACCAATATAGAGCAGTCTCCCCCCTTGCTTGAATCCCTCAACGATAGCGTCCACCGCATCAGCAATCACATCGAGTCGTGTTTCAACTGCTTCGGCAACTTTTTTATCCTCATCATTGATAATCCGTACAATCTCCCGGGAATCGGCAAGATCGATTTCCCGGCTGACCGGGTTTCGCTGTTCTGTGAGCAGTATTTCGAGTTTTCTGAAAAGTTCAGGATTCGATTTCACAATGGTTATTTTCGTTTTCTCCACCAATTGCTTTTCCGGGAACTATCAGCAGAGGATTCGGAATGACTTTCAGAGTGATTTTCACTCATTTTCAGGAGGGAAGATACCACTGCCGCTACATTTATATGCTTGAAATCCGAACTTTTTTTCACCATGAACTGATCTTTTACAAAATGAGTATCATACGTACCGTTACGAAACTTTTCATGCTCCAGAGTAAATTTGCAGAAAGGTATGGTGGTTCTTACGCCCGAAATTTCATACTCCTCCAATGCGCGGATCATTTTTGAAATAGCCTTATTTCGGCCGGATGCATGAACACAAAGTTTGGAAATCATTGGATCGTAATAAACCGGTACCTCCTGGCCTTCCTCAATACCTGCATCCACTCGAACACCAGGGCCTGACGGAATACGGTGGCGGCTCAAATAACCGGTACTCGGTAAAAATTGATTGGCTGGATCCTCGGCATAGACCCGGCATTCAATAGCATGCCCGTTTCGCCGAATATCTTCCTGGCAGAGTGGCAGCTTTTTCCCTTCGGCTACATCAATCTGAAGGCCTACAAGATCCAGTCCGGTGATCATCTCTGTTACAGGGTGTTCTACCTGAAGGCGGGTGTTCATTTCGAGAAAATAGAAGTTCAGATGTTTATCCACCAGAAATTCCACAGTACCCGCCCCAACATATCCGCAGCTTTTGGCCGCAGCAATGGCAGCTTCGGCCATCTTTTCCCGCAGATCTTCCGTTAAAACCTCAGAGGGGGCTTCTTCAATAACTTTCTGATGGCGCCGCTGAATGGAACACTCCCGTTCAAACATGTGGACTACCTTTCCGTGTTGATCTGCAAAGATCTGAAACTCAATGTGTCGGGGCTCTTCAAGATATTTTTCCACAAAAACACGTTCATCTCCAAATGAACTTTTCGCTTCAGACCGCGCTGATTTCACGCTTTTTTCGAAATCTACTTCGGAATAAACAATTCTCATACCCTTCCCGCCGCCGCCTGCAGCTGCTTTAATCAGAACAGGATATCCGATCTCAGCAGCGATTTTTTTAACCTCTTCGATATCCTTGTCTTCCAGCGCCGATTCGGTACCCGGCGGATACGGAACACCTGCTTTTGCCATCAGTTCGCGTGCACGAGTTTTGTCACCCATCATCGCAATAGATCCCGGTTCAGGACCGATAAAAATGATACCCTCTTCACCGCACAAATGAGCAAATTGTGCATTCTCGCTTAAAAATCCGTACCCGGGATGTATAGCGTCTGCCCCGGTCTTTTTTGCTGCATCAATGATGCGTTCCATCACCAGGTAACTTTCTGCAGAAGGTGCATTGCCAATATGAACGGACTGATCGGCAGCCAGTACATGCGGGGATGTTTCATCGGCAGAGGAATAGACCGCCACAGTTCGGATATTCCGTTCGCGGCAGGTACGGATAATTCGAAGTGAAATCTCTCCGCGATTTGCGATCAAAACTTTTTTAATTGAAGGCATCCGGCTGAATCAGAACAGATTATCTTTAAGCATTTTCGGGGCAAGTGTCCAGAGGTCTGCGGTTTCTTTATCCCAAACATAATGTTCATGCTCAATAAATTTCAACCATAAGATATCACTCATCCGGCGGGTTTCCTCTTTTGTTGGATCGTTTTTAAAATTGAGCAGCCTGATATCTACCGAACTGATCAGTTTCAGCATTTTTTCATCATTCAAATTCGGCATAAACTCAACGGGATTATTGAAGTAAATACTATCATCTGTCATCCCATCGAGATGCACGCTGATATCATAATAACCGCAAATACCAATCACCTTGTGAAAGTTGGTGGGATATTTGAAGGCCATCAAAAGAGCACAGTATGCACCAATTCCCACACCAGTGGTAATTAAAAACGGATTTGAGTTGGTGTCAGAAATGAACGGCAGCAGTTCATCCATCAAAAAGTCCTGATATTGGCCAAATTTCATGATCCTGGTGAGCGGATCGGCTTTTTCGTTCATAAAGCTGTCGGAAGCGAAAGAATCTACACAAAAAAACTGGTTATAGCCCTCTTTGATCTGCTCATTCAGTACGTTGATTGCATTGTGATTTTCCCATTCTTTGAAATTTCCGTGTGCAGACGGAAAAATAATCACCGGAGTCCCCTGCTCACCATAAATGAGCATCTCTGTAGTTTTGCCCAAACTGGGACTCTTCCATGATTTATATGTTCTTTTCATTTCTAAAACCGTCTTAAAGTTAGCTATTCTGTAGTCTTTCAGATTGGGACCAACTCATTAAAAAAATTGCCTGACACCCTGGATTTCACTCTCTTCTGAAAGATACCGAAATTTACAGCAACGAAAAGCGCTTTTTTATTTGAGTAAAAAATGTTTTTACCTCATAAAGCTCTAAAATGTTACGATTTTCCCATTCGCTGCTAAACTGTTTCCGACCTTTCTTGATGTCCATATAAAAGCCAAATAAGACGTTCTTCTTTGGCTTACATTAATCACCACAAAAAATATCAGTTTATGTATAATTAAACTTATCTGTTTGAAATCTCATCGAGGTGCTCCTGTATTTTATCAGCAGACCACCACGACCCACGAACCATTACACCGGCCTGATCACTCACATTACCAATATCTTCAAGGGGATTATCATTGAGCAGAATCAGATCAGCCACTTTGCCTTCTTCCACTGTTCCAAATTCATTTTCCATATCGAAATAAAGAGCTGCATTTCTTGTGCCTGTTACAAGTACTTCATAGGGTGTGAGTCCGGCAGCCACCATCATTTCCATTTCGTGATGGATCGAGAAACCGGGCACATTGAAAAACTGGGGTGCATCTGAACCAAGTGCTACAAGCGCACCCTGATTATAGAGCTCATGGGTCAGTTTTTGTCTGATTTCCACAAGCTGTCTTGCGGCCTCAGGTTGAAAATCATCCCGCGACTGAAAATTGTGCTTTGACTCAATCCATCCCTCCACAACATCGGCCGGCATGTATCGCATTTCGGGCCATTGCGCCATATCTTCTGGGGCCTGCGGAGATTCAAGATGCTCTACCAGGCTAAGAGTGGGTACATTCCATATACCTGCTTCAATTGTCAGCTCTATGGCTTCATCTATTCGGTCTTCATCGGCAAGATGAACCACAGCACTGCCAAAAAATCCGGGAGAAACACCCTCAGTATCAGGATTGCCTGAAGCCAAAAACTCAACATACCGGTCGAGATGATCAATTGACATCTGTCCCTCCTCAAGAGCGACTATAAGACCGACTTCTTCGGGGATATGCCCGGCAAACGGCAACCCGATTTCTCGGGATGCTTCAGCAAGAGCACGGTACGAATCAAGCGAAAGACTGCCCATTTTCATCAGATCGAACCCGTCTTCATAATATTCGCGAACAACATCTTCAGCATTGGCTGGCTCAGCAATGGTATTGTTACTCAGCCAGGGGCTGGCGGCAAAAATAGTCGGGCCAACAATTTCATTGTTATTTACACGATCTCTCAGCTCAAGGTGATAGGGATGACCGGCCATGTTCCTAACCAGTGTGACACCATTTGAAATGTACAGGAAAAGAACATCCTTGGCGTACTGACGGCGGTTTGGACCGGGTATATGACCGTGCATTTCGGAGAGTCCGGGCATCAGATACCGGCCGGTTGCATCGATCTGATGAGCGCCGTCAGGAATTTCCACTTCTTCGGCAGGACCAGATACAACTATGCGGCCTTCCTCCACAACGACTGTATAATTTTCGTGAATCACTTCTTCGTGCATAGGAACAACATTAACATTCACAAAGGCATAGACTCCCGGTACTTCCACCTCAACAACAGACGGTTCCGGTTGATCGCATGCTGCTGCAGCCATTAATAACAGCCAGACAGCGGCAAGTAACGTTTTAAAGCGTTGAACTTCCTTATATATATTAGTTGAATTTGTCATTTTTCCCGATTTTAATTATTAATTTAATTAGACATAAGCGATTAACCGTCCGCAAGAGATCACTCCAAACCAGAGAAAAACAGAGAGAGCGCCAGCAATTTTTGCAGCCAGCGGTGTAGGCCTGTTTATATTCCATTCGTGCACAGAGATTATTGTAAACTTGTGAAAAACCGAAGCGTTCAAAAGTGCCACCCCGATTAAAATAAGTTTTATCTGAAATGCAGGGTTCGAAACCATTCCTGTGGCATCCACCACAAAAAGAATCAATCCGCTTGGTAAAACTGCCAGAAAACTGAGGCGGGCCCAAAACAGAAGGTAACGTGTACAATCAGTTACCGGGACCTGTTTTGCAAAGCCCAGCAGTCTGATATCAAAAAGTACAGCAGAACCAACCAAAACAGCGAAACCTGCAATATGAACAATCTCCACAATCGGGTAAAGCCAGATTGACTGACGAAACATCAGAGCCAGTGAACTGCTTTCCAGCCACTCAAAAACGGATAAAATTTCGGCTACTATGAGCATTAACGCAATTCGATCGTCACTTCACCTATAACAATTCTCTCCGCACGCATTTCATTTTCGATAGATCTGTGCGGATATCCAACAACACGTACGGTGTCTCCCACAGCGAGCATCGAGTCATCTGTCAATCCGCGGTTTCTCATCCGGGTTAGTGGGGCAAGCACTACTTCCCACTCTTTAATCTCTACTTCTTCGTCTCCGATTACCTGGAAATCAATATAAGTGTGTGGATTGCCGATATCATTATTTATGATAATACCTTCGTAATCGAGTTCTTTATCCTGGTCATAATTGGCCCATCCATGATGCAGTACAAATCCACTCAAAATAATAGCAGTACCTATTAAAAAAGATTTTTTTATGAAATACATGATAACCCTGATTTTAGTTTTAGTTTGTATTTTCTTTGAATAACAGATTAAATAATAGCATGAAATCCCTGTTTGTCAAATAGTTTAACCAGTTTTTTTACATTACATTTAACATATTTACTTTGATATCCGGGTTAGTCTGAATATTTCAGGAAAGAGGGGTAACATCTTATAAGTCATACTCTTTCCCCCTGCCAGCAAAGCAGAGTGAATAACCGGGTTAGGCATTTTCCCCTTTTTTTTCGTTTATTACAAAGATAGAGAACCGATACAGCCATGAATTATAAAGAACTTATAGAGCGCCTTGCCAGTCAAACAGGGCATTCACAAAAAAAAACCAGACAACTTCTGGGCGAGGTAACTTCTGTGCTTTCTGACCAGTTGAGTGAGGGAAAATCAGTGTCTATACCTGACCTTGGCACTTATGACACCAAAATTAATGATGAAAAAAAGGTTTATAATCCTCATTATGATGCATTTATCCTTGTGCCCCCAAAGCGTGTAGTTGAGTTCACTCCTTCTTCGGTAATCAAAGAAAAAATGAAATTTTTGGAGACCAGCGATGAGTGAAAAAATCACTTTCAAAGAGCTGGTAGAGTTGATTGCAAAGCAATCGAACCAGAGCCAAAACTCCACTAACAGTTTTATCCATGAACTGGTGGGCATTATTGAGGACGGACTAAAAAAAAACGGTTCTGTAAGCCTATCAGGGTTTGGTAAGTTTGAACTTCGATGGATGAAGGAGCGGGCAGGCAGGAACCCTCAGACAGGCGAAGAAATTACAATTCCCGGACAAAACAAGGTGGTTTTCAAACCATTTAAGGCTCTTCGGGAAGATGTAAATAAGCCTTTTGCAAACCTTGAATCCAAAATTATAGGGGATGACCCGGACGCTTCCAAACCTGCACCGAAAGCCGTACCTCTTGCAGCAGCAGCATCAGTTGCATCAACTACGGGTGATATTAGCATTGATGATCTTCTGATCGAAAAAGAAAATCCACGGTTTCCATCAGCTCCCGTCAAAAAGAAGCCCCCTCTGACAACACCATCTGAAGAGAAGCTCGCCAGGGAAGTTCAGAAAAAAGGAATCTTCAACTGGTCGTATGCAGCAGCGGTAGTTGTGGTTCTTGCAGCATTTATCATTCTCTTTTTTATGATGCAGCGGTTGGGTGAACAAACAGATATCGCACCAACAGCCGATGAACCCACCGAACAGGTTTTAACCCCCATCGAACCAGTAATTGAACCCGACGAACAGGTAGCTGATGATGAAGAAGCTGAACCGGGTGAAGAATTAGAACAAACATCTTTCGAAACTGCATCACATACACTGCAAAGCGGTGAAACGCTCTGGAGCATCGCCGAATCTCAGCTTGGCAATCCCTATCTATGGCCGGTTATCTACTACCTTAATCTTGACTTGCTGGACAACCCAAATCAGATTCCATCTGGGGCTGATATCGAAATCCCATCCATTTCAGACCCCGATAATTTAAATGAATTCGAAAGAGAGCAGATAGCACTCGGTTATTTTTCCTTATACGAATGGAACCGGGCCAACAATCCGGACGAAGCCCGATATTTTCTCTGGGCAGTCGGGGTTTTTTCTCCCGACCTCCTGGATCAACCGCCTTCTCAAGTTGATCCCGACGACCTGATATTTGCAAGAAATCGATAGTTCATCACCAAAATCAAAACAAAGGAGTTTAATATGATACGTCATATAGTCATGTGGAAAT
The DNA here is from genome assembly GCA_007123785.1 of Balneolaceae bacterium. Taxonomy (GTDB): domain Bacteria; phylum Bacteroidota; class Rhodothermia; order Balneolales; family Balneolaceae; genus Rhodohalobacter. Next base: position 15,237 of record SLGL01000371.1, on the reverse strand, counting down.
TAAAAGACCAGGCCGCAGGCGCCACTAAAGAAAAAAATGCCGAAAAATTAAAACTCATCCTGGAGGGCCTCAGAGCCAATATCGATGAGATCAAAGCTGTTGAGGTGGGTATACAGATCAATCCGGAGGAGAAAGACGCCCTTGATGTTGTATTAATTTGTGATTTTGCAACTGATCTCGATTTTAAAATGTACACTCGTAACAGCCACCATCAAAAAGCCATTAACTTTATAGAAACGGTGGCTGAAAAACGCTTCTTCGTAGATTATAAAGTGGACCTTTGAAAGATGTCAGGAAGACCAGACTCATGCTCACAGAAACCGATCTTAAGCTGCTCAGTAGTGAAACCTGTCAAGAAAATTTGGAAAATCATTTTCATGAATTTACTGACAAACTCACTCAACAGGCTTACAAGGCAATAAATACACCGGAGGCTTCAACACACCTGATCCGAAAGATGCTGAAACGTTTCCGGGCGTTTGCGAAGTTGTTACATACAAACCGGAATTCTCCCGCTTATAAACAGGTAAATGCATTATTGAGGGATCAGGGACGGGAATTTTCTGCATTAAGGGATGCGCATGTACGACACCTTTTGCTAAATCAGTTTCTCTGTGAAACAAATTATCGACCGTTTGCTGAATTGCTTGAAAAACTACTAACCAGGAATAAACATCAGGTCATCCAACTTGAATCAGAATTATTGGATCAAGAGAATCGCTTTGAACGATTTGCACACCGGATCGGATCAAACCAGCCTCTCATTCACTACTTTTTCGAAAACCAAGCCGATTCAGAATTACTGGCACAAAACTATCGGGAATCTTTTGATTTGAGCCATGCAGCTTTTCAAGCCGCTGTCACGAATAAAGACTCGGAATTGTTGCATGAATGGAGAAAGCGACTGAAAGATCTTCAGTATCAGAGTGAACTTATTGCAGGAAACACTCCCGCTGAGCTGTTCCCTCAGTTCCCTGAACTTGAACAGCTATGCGATCTGCTTGGAGAAATGAATGATTATTCAATGCTGGCCGGCTGGCTACATTCAATCGAAAAAAATTCCCCGGATTCGGCCATAACTTCTGATTTAGCGAACAATCTTACTAAACAGATGGATACCATTTATTCAGAAACAGAGCAAAAAGGATTTCAATTTTACAGTGAAAGTTCAAGAATGATTGAAAAATTTATCTCCGTAGCTAAAAAGCAATGAATACTAACGAACCGCATAAACTGGAAATCAACGGAGTTCTTGACCTTCACTATTTTAAGCCAGAAGACCTCTCTACTCTCGTGGATGAATTCATCGATGCATGCCTTGAAAAAGAAATTTATGAAATAAGGATCATTCACGGTAAGGGAATCGGCAATATCCGCCGGAGTGTCCATGCTCTGCTGGACCGGAATCCGCATGTAACAGGTTATCAGCTTGCCGGCCCTTCGGGTGGCGGCTGGGGAGCAACAATAGCAAATCTGACTCCCTGAAGTAGAAATGTTTTATCCTGATAAATTGAAATCTGCTACTCTTTTAAAAATGGATTTGATGTGTAACATTTTATTGAACTGCAATAACTTATTGGGATAATCGGGCTAAATAATTAATAGTTGTGGCCTGCAAAGCAACATCATAAATCAGTTTATAAAAAATCTTTTACCAACACAGCAATAAACAATATCAGTTTTCGTCTTATCACACATCCACCCGAGAACTATTCCGGTTTACACGAATCATTTATCTGAATTGAGAATATGAAAAACAAAATTTATTATACCCTTATCGCACTGTTTCATTTTGTGGCCTTACTTCAAACAACAAATACTTATTCGCAACCGGGGACCATAACAGTTGAAACGGCCGGAGAAATTGAAGTTGCTGCTGATCTGATCTACTTTCAGGTAAATATCACCCAGTTTGATAAAGACGCACGAGAGGCTTTCCAGCGTCACAAAGAGCAGGAAAACTACCTAACCTCTTTACTGAAAGATGAAGAGATCGATGAGAGACATATTTTCGCCAATCCCATCAGCATTTCAGAAACACGCTGGCAACAGGAGGGTTCCGGGTTTGAAACACGACAGCAGGTCACCATCCGCCTTGATGATGTAACCCGTTTCGAAAGTATGCAGATTGCCCTGATAGAAAATGGTTTTGTGAACTTTTCCGGAAATTTCAGCTCTACAAAAATTGCCGAAGCGCGGGATGAGGCCCTGTCAAAGGCTGTAAAAGAAGCGAAAAGGCAGGCCGAAATTCTTGCCGATGCAGCCGGAAAAAAAATTGCCACTCTCCAGTCGATTGAGTACGGTTCTCCGTACGATCATTACCCCAAACTGAGAAGTGCTTCTATGGCCTTTGAAGCTGACAGTGGTTCACTCCTTCAGTTTGAACGAACCTTGCCGGTTAAAGAAAGTGTAAAAGTGGTTTTTGAACTCGGAGAAGACTTATAAATTCAGGGCCCAAGTATTATGAACGAATAAATTTATTTACTCTGTCTCCTCTTTTTTTTCTCAGAATCGAGTTCAAGCTGAACACCATCATTACTGCCATCACTTTCCGAGACTTCTGCACCTTCTTTCTTTTTCTTATCAGCTGAACCGTTAGAAATTGAATTTTCTGGAGTTCGATCCTCGAAAATTCCCTCCGGATAATTTCCGCTTGGCCTGTCACCAAGCATCTCTCTCAGATCGATATGGTTCAGTACTTCTTTTTCAAGAAGCGTTTCTGCCATAACTTCAAGATCCTTTTTGTGTTTTTTCAACAGATCAAAAGTTCTCTTATAGTTTCGCTGGATGATGTTTCTTACAGCCTGATCGATCTTTTGCGCTGTATTTTCAGAATATTTTTTATTGAAGCCATAGCTGTTTTCCGGGCTGTTGGAATCTTTCAGGGAAAGATAGCCAAGCTCCTCACTCATTCCATATTCAGCAACCATGGCAAATGCCATATTAGTAATACGTTCAAGGTCGTTTTGTGCACCTGTGGACACTTTTCCGAAAATAATCTCTTCGGCAACTCGCCCTCCGAGCAATGCACATATTTTATCGTCCAGCTCTTCAGTTGTCATCAGGAATCGGTCTTCAAGCGGAGTCTGCAAGGTGTACCCTAAGGCAGCAAAGCCTCTGGGCACGATACTCACCTTTAAAACAGGGTCGGTGTATTTGAGCATCCATCCTACAATAGCATGACCCGCCTCGTGGTAGGCTACAATTTTTCGCTCGTTGGGGCTGATAAGTTTATTTTTCTTCTCAAGGCCGGCTACCACACGTTCAATAGCATCCTGAAAATCTTCCATCTCAACCTTGTCTTTATCCCGACGTGCTGCATAGAGTGCTGCTTCGTTACAGAGATTGGCCAGTTCTGCACCTGCAAAACCAGGTGTTTGTGAAGCCAAAACTTTCAGATCAATATTTTCAGAGAGTACCAGTTTACGGGAATGCACTTCAAGTACCTGCATTCTGCCTTTCAGGTCAGGTTTATCAATGAGTATCTGCCGATCGAATCGTCCGGGACGCAACAAGGCAGAATCCAGAATATCGGGGCGATTGGTTGCCGCCATAATGATAACACCCTTGTCGGAATTGAATCCGTCCATTTCGCTAAGAAGCTGGTTAAGTGTATTCTCTCGTTCATCATTTGAGCTCATCTGCATTCCACGCCCCCGGGTTCGCCCGATGGAATCAATTTCGTCAATAAATATAATACATGGAGCTTTCTCCTTCGCTTGTTTAAAGAGATCACGCACACGTGCTGCTCCCACACCTACAAACATTTCCACAAAGTCGGAACCGCTAAGTGAGAAGAATGGTACATCAGCTTCTCCGGCCGTAGCTTTGGCAAGCAGGGTTTTACCGGTACCCGGAGGCCCTACCAGCAACACTCCTTTAGGCAGGGTTCCACCCAATTTGGTAAATTTTTGTGGACTTCTCAAAAATTCAACCACCTCTTCCACTTCTGCTTTCGCTTCCTGAAGGCCTGCTACATCTTTGAAAGAGACTTTGCTCTCTGACTGTTTATCGTAAAGTGAAGCTTTGTTTTTACCGATGTTAAGTACCTGCTGACCAGGGTTCATCCTGCGGAATATAAAGATCCAAAAAGCTATGATAAGTGCTATAGGAATTAACCAGATAAATATTCCGCTAAACCAGTCTTCCTCTACTCTGACATCATAAATCACTTCATATTCATCAAAAAGTGCACGTACCTCGTCTCCTTCAAGCATGGTAGTGGTAAACCTTCCGGATGGTCCATCGGAACGCTCCCATCGATTTTCACTGGGTTGCGGACGCTCCACAGCTCCCTCTTCAAAAGCTTTTTCGGAATATTTACCCTCCACCTCTACATTGTTGGTGATAGTAATCTCTTCAATATATCCTTTCTGTACATAGGTTAGGAATTCACTGTATTTGATTCTTTCAGATGATTCTCCGGGGACAAACCACAGGTTAAATCCGATAAGAATCAGGAAAAGTACAACGTAAATCCAAATTGGAAATCTGGGAGCTTTTTTCCCGTCTTTTCCTTCTTTGTTCGATACTGGCTTTTTAGATGGTGTATTTTTTGGCATTTCTTACATATAAATAACAAAAGAGCCTTAAATATAACTCTTTTTAAGGAACTCTGCGTGATGAAGGGCAGATATTACGATTTTTACATCAATTCAGAAGATAAACGAACAGGGCCTTTATTTATGCAGATTATTTAAAGCTCCAGTTGAATGGTTTTATCCTCACCAGTATTAATTCTCATCTCATGATGTTCGGCTGTCATAGTGCCTATGACTGAAAAATCTTCAAATGATTTCCTTAGTTCTTCAGCATTCTTTTCCGAAATTGTAAATAACATTTCATAATCTTCTCCACCATAAAATGCATATTTATCAACATCTTCTTTCATTTCATCTGCTACTTTTCTCGTTTCGAGGGAGATTGGCACAGCCGGTGAATAGATATCCAGCCCAAGGCCGGAAGCTTTGGCTATCTCTTTGGCATCTGCAACAAGACCTTGTGTGAGATCGATCATACTTTCAGGCTTTAAGCCTGTTTCTTCAAATACCTTTAACAGCTCATTTCTGGCAGCAGGTATCAACTGTCTTTTAACAACATATTCATAATCATCCAAGTCGGGTTGAAAAGTTTCCTGTCCACTCTCTTTCCAGAATTTTTTTTCTCTCATTAAAATTCTCAATCCTGCTATGGCTGATCCGAGATCACCGGTTACACAAATCAGGTCTTTATCTTTTGCTCCTTTTCTGTAAACAAGATTTTCTTTGGCAGTTGAACCAGTTACCGCTACGGACACTGCCAAAAGCTGATGAGAGGCTGTAGTATCTCCACCACTAACCTCAATTTCGTAATCTTTACATGCGGCATCCACTCCTTTATAAAACTGTTCCACCATTTGAACCGAATATTTATTTGGAATAGCGATATTCACCAAAAGCTGCAGAGGGTGTGCATTCATCGCATATATATCACTAACTGCAGCTGTAACGAGTTTATAGCCGAGGTGCTGGAATGGATGATAGCTGAGATCAAAATGTACCCCTTCCAGAAAAATTTCCGAACTGATTAATGAAATCTCGCCTTTTCTGCCTTCAAATACAGCAGCATCATCTCCGATACCCTGCAATATTTCTTCTCTTTTTTTCCCGGAATAACCACTCAATTTTTCGATGAGTGAACCAAAACCGATTTCCTGAACCTTTTGAAACTCTTTCTCTTTCATAAATTGGGTAAAAAATAAAAAAACAAAAAAGGCATCCCTGCACTAGTGCCGGGATGCCTGTTTAAAGTATTCTTGGTTCTGTATTCTACAACTGTCGCCGGGTACTGTAGTTAATTCTAAGTGTACCTGCATGGCGCAATTCCTGTTGAACATCGGTGATAATCCCGAATTCAGAATCTCTGTCAACCCGAAGTGATACGATTAATCGCGGCTGTTCCATCAATTTATCATACATGATATTTCGTATACCATTCATATCATCAATCAGCGCATCATCAATTTGAACCCTGGTTTCACCAAGCCTTCCGCCACCAAGGCGTTCAGGTCCGATGTACACATAGCTCACAAGACGTTTTTGCTCAATCTTCTCAATATTTTCTGCTTCGGTATAATCAATTTGTACCTGGAGTTCAACCTCACGAAGTACAGTGGTTACCATGAAGAAAATGAGAAGCATGAATACCACATCAGGCATTGCTGATGTTGGTACGCCTTGTTTTGTTTTGGCTTGTTTCTTTTGAAATTTTGACATAGAGATTAGCCCTCGTCAGGTTCTGCGATTGAGATTTGTTTCGGATACATCTCCTGTATCTGTACTCTTCGTTCGCTTCCCTGTTCAAGAGAACTAAAGGGGACTCCGAACTGTTCCATCGAGGCCTGGTGCCGTAATTCTTCATAAGCACCCATAACCTCATCGAGCATGTCTATATAAACGTTATACGGAGTTCTTCGATCTGTTTTAATAGAAACAATGGCATCATCCGGGGATTCTGACAAATTCGGATCCACACCATTATTATTTACAAATCTTCTGACCTCTTCGCGAACAGATGCAATTGCTGAGGGTTGTTCATTAATCAGAACCATACCCTGCGCATTCACGAGAATGTTCATCAGATTTCTTTCCCGAACTGGTGGTGGTTCTATATCATCCGGTATAGGAGGAAGAACCAATCCAATTCCCGTATCAACATCAATTGTTGTAACTACAAGAAAGAAGATCAGTAGCAGAAAAGCGATATCAGCCAGTGATGAACCATCAATATCTGCGTTTTCCCTGCCTCTTTTTTTATTTAGCATAATCTTTCAGTTTAAAATTTGAAAGTTCCACGAGTGCCGGTAATCATAATACCGAGTATCATTATGCCCATCATAAAAACCAATGTGGCCATACCCGCCTGGTCGAATGTGCCCATCGTAACATATGAGATCACAAAGACTGCAACCGGTACTAACATAACGGTAATTCTTTTGAATTCTGATTTGCCATTAATCACATTGCGTATTCCTGATAATGCTATACCAACTAACCCTATTCCGATGAGCCCTAATACCAGGCCCACTGCTATCGTATCAACCATAAAATTTACCTGTTTAGTTTAAATGGATTCAGTGAGCTGGCAATTTTATGCATCGCCTTCTTCTTCAGTACCTTCATCTTCAGGAACAATTTGCTTTCCTTCTTTAAGAAGTACAATAGAGTCTATAAGAGTAATAGAGCTTTCTTCCATATCGGAAATCAGCCTGTCGATCTTGGATACACAGTAGTTATATCCAATCTGGAGAATAATACCCGCAAGCAGACCGGCAGCCGTTGTTAAAAGTGCAATTTTAATACCACGCGCCACAAGGCTTGGGGAAATATCGGCAGCAGCTTCAATGGCATCGAACGCTTCGATCATACCAACAACTGTACCAAGGAATCCAAGCAGAGGGGCAATAGCAATAAATAGTGAAAGCCAAACAAGTCCTCTCTCAAGGAAGCTCATTTCAATTGACCCGTAGGTTGTAATAGCTTTTTCAGCAGCGTCAATACCTTCGTCGGCACGCATCAGGCCTGCCTGGAAAACCGAAGCTACAGGACCTCTTGTTTTGGCACAAAGTTCCTGTGCGGCGGGGATACCGCCTTCCTGTAGTGCCTGCTGTACTTCAAGTACAAATTTTCTGGTGTTGATGTCAGCCAGGTTAAGTGTGATTATGCGCTCCAGGAAAATAGCCAATCCAAGGATCAGGGCTATAAGTACCGGCCACATAAATTCACCACCTTCGTTGAACTTTTCTACTAATACATTAAAAAAGCCAGCATCAGCCCCAGCTTGAAGGAAAAAGAGAGCTAAAGATGAAGTCATACGTTTACTCCGCGTTATGTTTTGGTTATGAGCTTAAATTTTCAAGCAAAATGATAGATCATTTGTACCATAAAGTCAAAATATCAACTTATTATTTAATATTATGAAAATAAATAGGATGATCTGTCATTCAGCAAGTTAAAAAGTTTCTTGTGGAATATATCAGATGAGAACACTAAGTGCCAAACTGATTATTGATTTTTCTTGAAAATTACCCCAAATCAGGTAATTTTTTGAAAAAATGAAAATGAATGACGGTATTTATGAATAATATTTCATGATGTTAGCCCAAATTTTCTACAGTAAATACATTAAATGAAGTTTGATATTTAGATATAACATACTTTATGGTTCAAGTCTGGGATCTTCAAATGAAACACACTGTTTTTCTGCGACATTTTCCTCTCAACTTCGTTGAAGCTTTAATGGCTCTCTTTTGCATAAAGCTGCGGAGATCAAGCCTGTAAAATACTTCGCCTGGCCTTTGAAGTTTTAACATTGTGGCCAGTCTAGCAATGCCTTGCTGAGGAATAAATCTCTTCGTGAGAAATCTGGTTCAGCATTCTGCAGATATATTTTTTCACCATCGGTCGATATAGATCAGTAAATACAGGTGCTTTATAAAATTTCTGAATCTGATTTTCATTATAGATAAATAGAATACAATTGACGGGTGCATATGCGACTGCTGCGTAATCTGGCTGCTTCCCGAAAAGAGATTTATTTATGCAAAAAAAAACGCATCTCTTATTTGAGATGCGTTTTTTATAAACTTAAGAAATTATCGTGATGCTGAAGCACCCAGCGGATGAGATTCCGCCCTTCGATTTTTCTCACAGCCCGGTGAATGGGTGTCCATCTCAGCTTCTGCGCATGGAACCGGTGCTTTGCCAAGACCGCGTGATTCAATTCTACCTTCCTCAATTCCGTTCTGCTTGTAAAAATCAACTACAGCAGCCGCACGCCTCAAACTAAGGCGGAGGTTATACTGATCGCCACCAACATGATCAGTGTATGCATCAACACGGACACGTGTGTTAGGATTGTCTCTAAGAACTTCTATGTTCTCAGCGAGTAATCGTGCATCACGGTCTCTGATGGTGTACCTGTCGAAGTCGAAGTTGATCGTATGCAGTTCTTCAACTGCTTCTTCTACTTCTTCCTCTTCTTCTACTTCCCAATCATCCTCATCCTCAACTGTAGCCTCTGCGGTTTCTTCCGGCTCGGGTTCTACAATTTCTTCGGCCGTACGGCACGAACTGAAAATAAGACCAACTGACAGAAAAAAGAGTATAATTGTAAATTTATTCAGTGTAATAGTCATAGAGCGTATTAAATTTTTATGATTTGAACATGAAAAGGTGAAAATCTAAAAAGAAGCATTTATTTGCAATATATTTTCGCCTTAAAGCGAATATTTTTTTTATTGCGTTGCAAATAATTTTTTTTTGTTTTTATAATCTCTTGGTTTCCCCGTCTGTTTTATCATTGTTTTCAAATTTCAACGGAGAGATTTTATGTGGAGATTTGAACTGAAAAATATAGTCATTAATTTAGCAATTACAAATACCTGTCTTACGATAATTTTAATCTCCTGAACAATTTATCATGACAAGATTTATTGAACCCTGACAAGTCACATTGATTGCCAATGTTAAATTAAAAAGAAAGTCATGAAAACTATTGCAAACGTATCAACTTTGCCTGCGAGCCTGAGCTCTTTGATAACGTTCAAGGCCGCGATCGAGAAATTTTTCGAAATCCGGTGCGCGTGTAAATCCTATCAACTGGTCTAAAACATTACCAGTATGAGGATCTATAATTGCGTAAGTGGGAAGAGCAAGAGTGCCTGTTAACTCAAACTGAAACTTTTGATTTTCAGAGGCATTTTGTCCCCCATCGGTATAGAGTTTTACCTTCTCCATCTGCTCGAATCTTTCTACAATATTTTGCCTTGGGAAAACCGTGCTTTCCATGGCCCGGCAATTCGTACAGGTATAACCTGTAAAATCTATAAATACAGGCCTGTCACTGGCAATCCCTGTTTCAACCGACTTTTCGTAGTTATCAGACCATGAATCAGCTGTTACACCAGCTCCTCCGGACGTTCCAATAGCACTTACCACACTAACATCCGTTGCCTGACGCGCAGGAAGCCAGGCATCCCAAATCCCCATGGATGCCCCAAGCAAACCGGGTATCAGGTAAAAACTGAATAGAAAAAATGGTATGGCAATCAGCAAACGGCCGGTGGTAATATATTTCGGCCGCTCTTCTCCGTGAAGTGCATATGAACCGATTACATATAATCCGGCAAGGAAAAAAAGTGTTATCCAGATAGCGATTCCTAAAGGACGTGTGATAATACCCCACTCCCAAATAATATCAGCATTTGAAAGAAACTTAACCGCTGCAGCAAGTATGATAAAACCGAGCAGTACTTTTACAACATTCATCCATGAACCGCTTTTCGGGAGTGATTCGAGATAACCGGGAAACATGGCAAACAGCACAAAAGGGCTTGCAAATGCTGCTGAGAAGCCCAGCATACCAAGAATCGGGTAGAACCATTCCCCGCCTGTTGTAGCGGCGAGTATGGCACCTACAAAAGGGGCTGTGCAGGAAAACGAAACTGCACTGATAGTAAAGCCCATAAAAAGTGTTCCGATTACCCCACCCCCTTCATTGCTTTTCTGATTGAGCCAGTTTGTGAGCTGATAGGGAAGTCTTAGCTCGAACATTCCGAGCATGCTAACTCCGAATACAACAAACATCAGGCCGATAATGAGATTGACCCAAGGATTAGAGGCAAACTGGCTTACACCAGCCACTCCCAGAATGAGAGCAAGAAGAGCGCCTATAGCTGTAAATATTAATACGATGGAGAGGCCAAAAATAATGGCTTGAGCCCATTTGGTTCGGGATTTTCCTTCTCCCTGGTTCGAAAAATAGGATACTACAAGTGGAATCAGCGGAAATACACAAGGCGTGAGTAAAGCGGCGAATCCTGCAGTAATTGCCAGCCAGATAAATGCCCATACATTATCGGATGTGGCTCCTGCATCACTGGTTAGCTCATATGTTTCTTCCTGGCCAGCAACAGCCACTTCCTCCCCTTCGTCAGGAAAGTCTTCAAACGGATTATCTGCAATGCCTTCTAATACAACTTGAGCCTCAATCTCTTTTGTTTTAGGAGGCAGGCAGGAGCGATCGTCACAAACCTGATAAAGCACCTCAAGCAGAATTGTTTGTGTACCCTGAAGTTCACTCCGAAAAGCAATAGGAATTGTAAACTCGACACTGCCGGAATGCATACCAAGTTCAGTGTCGAAATTGGGGTCGAATTTGATTTCAGCTTCTGACTCGGATATAACTCCGGCTATGGCCATATCTGCTGAAGGAGAAGAAAAGCGTGTTGGATATGGGCCGGCATCAGGATCATTGTGGATAGAATAAAGGTACCATTCTCCATCGATAGTGGTTTCAATTATAACATTGAATACCTCTCCTGCAGGCACAATTTCCGGCACCTCTTTAATTGAATAATCAACAGGATCCAGCAACTGCCCGTAAACAAAAAATGGGGATAACGCCCATAGCGCAATCCCCAACACAATACCTGATTTTTTCATTTTAAAAAATGGAATGAGCGTTTTCTACTCTTTCTTTTTACGTGATTGACAGTTCTGAGTGACGCTTAATCCTCTTTCACGACCCAGACTTTCACCTGAGGTTTCAGGTCTCCCATCAAGTCGATGGTAGCAGTGTATTCACCAAGAGTTTTAATATCCTGATCAATGGAAATCTTTCGACGGTCAATCAGAATTTCTCTGTCTTCAAGAGCTTCCGCTATTTGAATATTTGTAACGGTTCCATGAATCTTATCATCTTCACCGACAGTAACCGGAATGGTAACGGAGGTTGCCTCAAGTTGTTGCGCCAGCTCTTTAGCTGCTTCAACAGTTAGCTCAGCTCTCAGTTCGGCATCGCGTTTCATTTTTTCATGATGGCGAATGGCTCCTTCTGTTGCCATTATTGCCTTGGCCTGGGGTATCAGGTAGTTACGGCCAAAACCGGGCTTCACATCAACAAGATCACCGGCTTCACCAAGTTTTTCTACATTTTCTTTTAGTATAACTTTCATAATATATACCTTATCTCAGATTTTCTGTTACGTATGGTATCAGGGCGAGAAAACGTGCTCTTTTAACTGCGGTTGAGAGCTGACGCTGGTGCCGGGCACTGTTGCCAGTTACACGTCTGGGTAAAATTTTACCCTGGTCGTTAATAAATCGATCAAGAATATCGGTTTGTTTGTAATCAATATACTCGATGCCGGACTTTGTAAATTTGCAGTCCTTGCTTTTCAGATGTCCTTTTTTGGGGTGTGATGGATTGTTAATCATAATTAATATGCCTCTTAATCTTCGTCTGTGGTTTCTTCTGTTTCTTCCTCAAAAATGGTGGGGATTTCACCTTTTTGCCTCAGCTCGAAATGGCGAAGCATTTTAGCATCATATTTGAGTGTGAGGTATCTCATAATATCATCATGGATTCTCATGTTTCTCTCTATCACCTCGATTGAAGAACCGGGTGCATGAAAGTATAGGTTCACATAGTAACCTGTACTCTTGTTCTCAATTTCATAGGCAAGTTTTTTCACCCCCCATTCATCCACTTCAACGATCTCACCGCCGTTGTCTTCGATAAGTTTATTTACATGAGCTACAATTTCTGAAAACTTCTCTTCATCGAGAACCGGATTCAGAATGCAGGTCATTTCATAGAAATCTTTCTTCATTCTGTTTTTTCTTAGGTTGATTTCCAAAATTGGAAACAGTCATCGTGCGTTGTGCCGATAACAGAGCTTTACAAGATACGGATTGTTCTTTTTTAAGACAATCTTAGATTCAACTTATGTTTTCTGTGTCAACGATACATCAATTCACAATTTTTGATAAAATTTATCTGGTAATTTTTTTATTTCCAGGCCGGATTCAATACGTCAAACTGTTTCTTTTTCGTTACAAAATTGTATTACAACGATCCTCACTTACTGCAGAGATTCTTGAAAATCTCTGAATTATTAAAAATTCGGTCAGTCTGACAAAAAGAAAATAAACTCTTCTTTTTGACTGTCCTCTGTCATTGTAAATCACAATCTGCATTGAATGTGGCAACCATTATCGGCAATATCAAGCCTTTTTTATAGTATTGTTGGCTTGTTCATTTTAAGGAGGAGGCCCATAACCGGTCTTGTCCTCATTGGCCTTGGCCTCTCAAGTGCTGCATTCCACTGGACTGCAAATAGCATATGGCATTCAACCGACGTTATTTTCATCTTTCTCATATTTAATGTAATTATCGCGAACTTTCTTTATAAAGGTTTCCTGATGCCCCGCTCGGTTCTGGTTCCCTCGGTAATTATAGTTACCGCCATCATGGCATATTTCGAACCAATCATCAATTCCGTAATAGTTATAGGCGGACAGTTTGCAGTGCTCTGTTTTATTACCCGTTACTTCCAGAGACATCAACTCTACATCTGGATATTTGGAATAGCACTGATTTTTAACATTCCCCACATCACCGCTTTTGAACTCTCTCAGTTATGGCATGACCTTACTCACACCATCTGGCATTCTCTTACAGCTTATGGATTTTATAAGATAATGAAAATCGAAATTGAGATGCCTGTTGCTCTATTTTACCGTAAAAATCAAATTGACAGGTTACAGGAAAAACGAATCAAAAAAACGTTATACCACCACCCAGTACCCGTTATTAAATTCTGGAAGGAGTGTAAATTGCACTTTCAGTCTCTATGGTTCCGTACCCGCAGAACCTATCCGAAAATTGAAAAAGGCGGCAGGAAAAATGGCCGTTACCATCAATATAACCATTAAGCCGATCGCTAATTTATTCAACTCGAAAAAATTGCTAATCCAACTCAAACCGCGTAATAGGAAGTAATCAGCTCAATCAATCCTGTTGTTGGCAGAACAGGTTCAATTCCGTAATAAATGGTGAGCACCGCAAGCAATATAAGTGTGGATTTGAACAGGAGTCCGGGTGTCTTGAGAGTGTATTCTTTGTGAGCTTCCCTGAAGTAGAGATATACCATTACCCTAAGGTAATAATAGACACTTGCTGCACTTGCCAGTACACCAATAATGGCAAGTGGAATTAACCCGGCTTGTACAGCGGCTGCGAAAACATAATACTTACCCACAAATCCTACCAGCGGCGGGATTCCGGCAAGTGAGAATAGAAAAACAGATAACATCACTCCCATAATTGGCATCTTAAAGCCAAGGCCGGCATAGCTGTCAATCTCGGTAAAATCGAGGCCGTGGTTACGTTCATAATAGGCAATCACACCAAATGCACCTACATTCATGAGGGTGTATGCAAATAGGTAGTAGAGAACGCCAGAGTAACCCGCAGCAGTACCGGCAGCAAGCCCTACCATCAAATAGCCTGCATGAGCAATACTGGAATAGGCCAGCATCCGCTTCACATTATCCTGGGCAAGTGCAATCAGATTTCCGATAATCATTGTCAGTACCGCTACTACCTGGATCACGTTTGTCCAGTTTCCTGCTTCGGTATCAGGGAGCATACGTGTTAAAATCAGAATAAAAGCTACAAATGTGGCAGATTTTGCTGCTGTGGCCATAAATGCGGTGAGGGTGGTTGGTGTGCCCTGGTAGACATCGGGCGTCCACATATGGAAAGGAACGGCCGCAATCTTGAAGAAAATACCCACAAGAAGGAGAGCAGAACCAGCAAAAAAGAGAAGTGTAGGTTCGGCTGCAGCAGCCACTTCTGTCAGATTAGTCTGTCCGGTTGCACCATATATGAGTGCAATTCCATAGAGCAAAAATCCGGTAGAGAAAGCACCCAGTAAAAAATACTTGAGAGCAGCTTCGGCCCCGATTTTTTCCGTTTTAATCAAACCGGCAAGTACATAGAGGCAGATCGACATGGTTTCGAGGCTCACAAAAAACGAGATCAGATCGTTTGATACGGCAAGTCCCAGCATTCCGGTGGTGGCAAACAGTAGCATCCCGTAAACCTCACCATTGAGAAGTCCGGCATCCTGCAAATAATCTTTTGAAATAAATACGCAGAACAGAGCACCAAGAAGAACAATCATCATTCCAAAGGCACCGGTACCTCCATGAACAATCATCCCGGAAAAAGCGGTACCTGTATCACCGAACATCGCCTGAATGGAAAAAATAAATGCAATTCCAAGACCTGCAACGGTTGCCCCGTAACTGAGGTGAGCTCCTTTCTTGAATGCTTCAAGCATAATCACCAAAAGCCCGGCAGCGGCTACAATAATACCGGGTAGAAAGGAGTGTAAATCGTGTATATAAT
>SLGL01000223.1 GCA_007123785.1 Balneolaceae bacterium | reverse complement strand
GGTTAAATTTCGCAGCGTTTGACAGGGTGTTTTTTAAAAAAAGTTTATATTGAATTATAAGTTGATAACAATTAGGTGCATATCGTTTTCAAATAATTTTAGTGTGAGAAATGCGGGCTAAACAGACACCAAAATTTAACCGGCCCAAAAAGCCACATCCCTGACACACTAACCCAACTGACACACTTCAGCACTGATTCCATAGTTGCATTCCCCGCATGAAACCACCTACATTAACGCAGTCAACAAAAAACAAACATCCGGCCGCGGTTTTGGGTATCATTGTCCGTCAAAGCGTTTCTAACACCATTATTTCCTACATCGGAATAAGCCTGGGGTTTGTGCTTACCATTTTACTCTATCCGCATATTCTCACTCCCGGAGAGTATGGACTCACACGTGTTTTGATTTCCGCTTCCTACATCTGCTCCTTTTTTGCCCATCTTGGCTTTCACAATGTAATTATCCGCTACTTTCCCTTTTTTAAAAAGGCCGCGCCCGACAATCACGGGTTTCTGTTTTGGACGCTCGTAATTCCCGCTATTGGCTTCCTCCTTTTTATAGTACTGTTTTTTATCGGCAGAGATTCCCTGATCGCTTTCTATTCCGAGCGATCACCACTTTTTACGGACTACTATCTCTGGGTGATACCGATCACACTTTTCCTGGTCTATTTTGAAGTACTCAACAACTATCTGCGTTCTCTGCGCGATTCCGTTTCGGGTATGATTGCCTATGAAATAGTGCAGCGTCTCACGGCCATCACCGGGCTCGGCCTTTATTTTTTTGAATGGATCAGCTTTCCTGCTTTCATCGCATTTTTTGCCTGCAGCTACTTATTTCTACCACTGTTGATGGCCGTTCAGATCTGGCGAAAAAAAGCGTTTAGTTTGAAACCCAACTTCGGTATTATCCGGAAATCCCTGGTAAAATGCATAGCAAATTACGGCCTCTATTCACTCATGGGCGGCCTCACGACCATCATCGTATGGAATGTGGATATCATCATGCTGGGTGCACTGGCCGGACTCGATCAGACCGGAATCTATGCGATAGCTTTTTATATCGCATCAGTAATTGCCATTCCTCAGCGTGCCATCGACCGGATTGCGGCACCGCTTATTTCCAGTTTCATCAAAAATAAAGAGTGGGACGAAGTAGGCACTATATACCGAAAAACATCCATCAACCAACTGATCCCCGGACTGCTCATTTTCGGTCTGATCTGGATCCACCTCGATTCTCTCTACCTCATTATGCCCGAAGTTTATTCCGCCGGAAAATGGGTGGTATTTATCATCGGACTGGGAAAACTGTTCGAAGTGGTAACCGGTGCCAACGGAACCATTCTGCTCAACTCAAAACATTACCGGGTCAGTTTCTACACCAACGTGTTTTTAGTGGTTATCACCATCGCAGCCAATTACATGCTCATTCCCGTTTATGGCATTGAAGGGGCCGCGATCGCATCAGCCCTGGCAATCGTTACATTTAACAGCATAAAATATCTCTTTATCCTGATCCGGCTCCGGCTTCAGCCATTTACGACAGCTACGTTTTGGGTGACCATATTGGGTTTTTTCTCTCTCTACCTCTGCTACGCTATAATCGATTTTCAATCAATTTGGCTGAATATTCCATTGAAAACACTTTTATTTTTGATTTTCTACTTTTTACCGGTGGTTTACTTGAATGTTTCACCTGACTTGAATAACCTGTTGAGTACCATTGTGAAAAAGATCACTCTATGAAAGCATTACTGATTGACGACAATGCTGAAACCCCGTCGATGAAAATCGGCGAATTTCCTACACCGGAACCGGGGAAAAACGAATTGTTCGTAAAAATTGAAGCCACAGCACTCAACCGGGCCGATCTGTTGCAGAAAATGGGTAAATATCCCCCTCCGAAAGATGCCTCGCCGATTCTCGGGCTTGAGATGGCCGGTACTGTTGAGTCCATCGGCGAAGGAGTTACCGCCTACAAAAAAGGTGATCGTGTATTTGGATTGCTTCCCGGCGGAGGATATGCCTCCTACTGTACCATTCACGAAGCCCTTGCCATACCAGTTCCCTTTCATTTTTCTTTTGAGGAAGCGGCAGCTCTGCCCGAAGTTTTTTTAACGGCGTATCAGGCGGTAATTTGGCTGGGAGAGCTGAAAAAAGGTGAAACAATTCTTATCCACGCCGGAGCGAGCGGTGTTGGAACGGCTGCTGTTCAGATTGCAAAACAGCTTAGGCAGGCCAGGGTTGTTACCACTGCCGGTACCGAAGAGAAGTGCAGCCTGACCGCATCGCTTGGGTCAGACCTCTGCATGAATTACAAAGAAGAAAACTACGCAGATTCTCTTACCGATACTTTCGGTAAAAAAAGCGTGGATGTGATTCTGGATTTTGTGGGCTCGCCATACTGGGTAAAAAATATCAATGTTCTGGCAATGGACGGGCGGCTGGTGTACCTGGCATTGCTTGGCGGGACAACCATCGAAAACATGAGCCTTGTTCCTATCCTGAGAAAACGGCTTACCATTCGCGGTTCAACACTGCGAAACCGGTCTCTTGAGTATAAAATTAATCTCACCAAAGAGTTCCGTGAACAAACCGCCAATCTTTTCGCCCAAAAGCAGCTGAAACCTGTTATAGACTCCGTTTTTTTTTTTTTTTTTTTGAATGAAGCTCATGCTAAAATGGAAAACAATCTCAACGCCGGAAAAATAATACTAACGGGGATGTAATGTTTATATGACAATGAAATCAGAGAGACCTCCAGCCCGCACTTCTGGCCGGGAAATAAGGTTGTGGGCAAAACATCCCGGAAATTTTCAAAAATGAAAACGCAGAAAAACCGTCAGATAGCGGTTATTGGTGCGGGTGCTGCCGGCTTTTTTACGGCAGTTAACGCGGCTCGGCTCAACCCGCGGCTGAACGTAACGATCTATGAAAAAAGCCGGAAGGTTCTCTCGAAAGTACGGATCTCCGGAGGCGGACGATGCAACGTAACTCACCACTGCCTCGACCCTGAACAGCTCGCCCTGGCCTATCCCAGGGGCGGTAAAATGCTCCGCTGGAGTTTTGAACAATTCCAGGCAAAAGACACGGTTCAGTGGTTCGAAGAAAGAGGGGTAGAGCTGAAAACTGAAGAAGACGGGCGCATGTTCCCCGTTACCGATGATTCCAGGACAATCATCAACTGCCTGTTGAATGAAGCCCAAAAGTATGGTGTAACTGTACGAACTCAAACCCCGGTTGAAAAGGTTGAACCGCTCAGCAACGGGAGGTTCAATATATTTATTTCCGGCGATAAACCTCATCAAACCGATGCGGTTGTGGTGGCAACAGGCGGAAGCAGCCGGATAAAATCGTACCAATGGCTCGAAGAGCTGGGCCACACCGTTTACCCGCCGGTACCCTCTCTGTTTACCTTCAATTTCAGAAATAAAATTTTCAGCGACCTGGCTGGAATCTCCGTTGAAAATGCAAGAGTTCAGATCAAAGGCACTTCCTTTTCGGAGACAGGCCCTGTATTGATTACGCATTGGGGATTAAGCGGCCCCGCTATTCTGAAATTATCTTCCTGGGCTGCCCGTGAACTATATAAAAAAGAGTACCGGTATGATATAGAGGTAAACTGGCTTCATCCAGCCAATGAAGAAGATTTGCGAATTCTGCTTCTCCTTCTTCGAAACGAAAATGCCAAAAAACAGGTAAACAAACAGAGTCGATTTGATTTTCCGAACCGGCTCTGGCTGCGATTTCTCGAACTGGCAGAGATCAACCCGCAAAAACGATGGGCGGAAATTTCTAATGCAGAAATTCACCACCTTACGCGGGAACTGGTTGCGGGAAGCTACAACATCCAGGGAAAAACCACCTATAAAGAGGAGTTTGTTACCTGCGGTGGCATTAAGCTGGATGAAATCAACCCGGACACGCTCGAAAGCAAAAAAATCCCGAAACTCTATTTTGCAGGTGAAGTATTAGATATAGACGGTATCACCGGCGGTTTTAACTTTCAGGCGGCCTGGACCAACGGCTGGCTCGCAGCACAGGCCATTGCAGCAAATTAAAAATTTTATTGTTGAAAGCATCTAAAACAATTAAGTTTGATGCTTTGTAAAAATAGAGTCTATAGCATTGAAGAAACCACTCACGAAGACTTCCCCAATTGGAATTTTTGACTCAGGCATCGGCGGCCTTACCGTGGCAAAAGCGGTGATGGATGCTCTTCCCAATGAAGATATCATCTATTTTGGTGATTCGGCCCGCGTGCCCTATGGAATCAAATCGCAGGAAACAGTACGGAATTACTCTAACCAGATCGCACGTTTTCTGATTCAGAAAGGTGTAAAAATGATCATTATCGCCTGTAATACTGCATCGGCAGCAGCAAACGATTCGGTTCAGCATGCCGCAGGAAAGGTCCCTGTACTGAATATGATTGATGCAGGAACATACGGAGCCATCCGCTCTGGCAAAAAAGCGATCGGTGTGATTGGAACACTTGCCACTATCGGATCCGGTGCCTACGAAAAATCACTTAAACAGGCCGACAGTTCCCTTATCGTAAAATCGAAAGCCTGCCCGCTTCTGGTGCCCCTTGCCGAAGAGGGCTGGATTGACAACGAAGTGGCGCTTAAAACTCTCGACATTTACCTGAACACCTTTAAAAGCAATGGAGTGGAAGCACTGATTCTTGGCTGCACCCACTATCCACTATTTAAAACTGTAATCCAGGATTACTTTAACGGAAAAAAACTCGACATCATCGATTCGGCCGAAGCGGTTGCAGCTTCAGCAAAGAGCAAGCTGGAATTAAAGCAACTACTCAACAACAGCGACCAACCTGGCGTGCTGAACTGCTACGTGAGTGACCGTCCCCAGCGTTTCTACGAACTGGCCGAACGTTTTCTGGGCCGTAAGCCCGAAAACGTCTTTGTGGAGAGTTTGAAGGATTGATGCGGGTTTCGGGAAACTGGAAGCTGGATGATGGTAATCATAAATTTTTGTTTCTGACCACAATTCCAAAATCATTTCCATACCGAGCCACATAATTACGCAGCGGTATGAGAGACAGGTAGAGGAAGAGAATCTTCTTACCCTCCATCACTCAGTTCACTCCCTCACTCCCTGTCATCTCGACTGAACGAACGGGGTGAAAGAATGGAGAGATCTCCCTTAATCAAGTACAGGATCATATGTAACTATTTACTTGCAATACTTCATGATCAGCTCATCCTGAACACCGTTTTTTGATGCTTGTCTGCCTTTCAGCCATATCAGCGGCTGCATAAGTTTAAAGAAGAGGCCCGGCGCACGCATTTCGCTCAGCTTCGCAATAACACTCAGGTGGGTTAAATTTTTGGGCATAGACTTTTCATCTGTCAAACCATCTGCTGCCAGCCCATAAAGAATATAGAGCGACTGTTCAAAACCCGAATGACCGGGCTTTAACTCAACCCGGAATGTAATTTCTTCATCTCCAGGATTGAAAAATCCGTGATGTTCACCCTTTTCAACAAAAAGTGATTCTCCCGGTTTCAAAATTTTAGATTCACCCTTAGCGAGCCGGATGCCCAGTTCCCCTTCAAGTGCCGTAAACGTTTCCGAATAGGTGAGGTGATAGTGTAATTCATTCCCGCCTCCGGGCTGAAGTGTAATATTCAATTCCGTGACTTCACTACCGGTCTCTCCGGCCGTTTTCACGAATGTAACTTTATCTTTGATGACAGGATTTTCTATGGTGCGTTTCATCAGATTAATTTTAATTTGTCAGCTTCTTTCAGATTTTTCCCTGAGCTTTTTTTGCTGTTTTTTTATAAAACGGGGGAAAGGTATTGACTGAAGAGATTTCGGACAAGAAAAAAATGCACTCACAAATCAAACAATCAAATAAGCTTCAATGCCGTGGAAAGATCTATTATCAAATCCTCCCGATTTTCTATACCCACTGAGTACCGTATCAAACTCTCAGAAATACCGAGCTGTCTGCGCTGCTCACTGGTCAGCTCCACGTGGCTGGTTGTTCTCGGAGGGCCAGCAAGTGTACTCACCGAACCGAGACTGGCCGCAAGGTGAACAAGTTTCAGATTGTGAAGCAGTGTTTTTACAGCTTCATATCCGCCCTTCAGCTCAAAGCTGAGAATTCCACCAAATCCACGCATCTGTTTTTTTGCAATTTCATGGCCGTAATGACTCTCCAGTCCGGGATAAAAAACTTTTTCTACTTTGGGATGACCCTCCAGAAAATGCGCAATTTCCATTGCACTGCTGTTCTGCCGTTCCACGCGCAGCTCAAGCGTTTTCATCCCGCGTATCACATTGTAAGCCGTCTCGGGGTGGAGGCTGGCTCCGTTGATTTCGCGAAATAGAAAAATTTGATGTACAATTTCCTTATTACCGCAAACCAGTCCGCAGAGCGTATCGGAATGGCCTCCCAGGTATTTGGTGGCACTGTGAATCACCAGGTCGGCACCCATTTCAAGCGGATTTTGGTTCACAGGGGATGCGAACGTATTATCCACAACAGTTAAAGCTCCCGCTTTTTTTGCAGCCGAAGCCATCCGTTCCAGATCGATGATTTTAAGCGTGGGATTGGTGGGTGACTCCAGGTAAACCAGGTCACAACCCCTGGCAATTTCCCGCTCCATCTGAGTGTGATCTCCCGTCTCACATAGTGTGACATCAATATTAAATTTGGGAAGAAACTCCAGGAAGAGCCTGCTTGTGCCTCCATAGGAATCTTTGATAGATACCACCCTGTCACCTGGTTTCAGCAGCGCAAAAAAAGTATTACTGATGGCCGCCATGCCCGATGAAAATGAGGTGGCTGATTCCGATTTTTCGAGTGCGGCGATTTTCTCCTCCAGCACCTTCACAGTGGGATTGGTATTACGGCTGTAGATATGGCCCTCTCTTTTTCCAGTTGCTGTATCGTACCATTCATCAAGATCCTTGTAAGCAAACGTTACCGTATTGACGATCGGAACAGTATGACTGCCTTCCTGAAATAGTTCGGTTTCTCCTGCCCATACAGATGCAGTTCCGGGCTTATACTTTTTAAAATCCATTGATATTATGATTTGATTGATCTGTCATTCTGGAGTTCAGGGTAACACCGTTTCATGAAAGTTCAAAATCATTTTCCGGCAACTTTTTTGATGCAACTTTTGTGCTTTTTAAGAGTTTTAATTTGGGTTCCGAGATACCAATTCTTTAGTTTAACAATATTGATTTATAACCCGGTTTCTTTGAATTCCGGCTTAAATCGCACATATCCGAAACGGTCTTACTCTCAAAATCATAAAAGCTAATGGCCAGTCAGAACGGCTCAAACAGATCACAAAACAGTCCATCGGTTCCTGAAGAAGGCGGCAGAGTGCCACCACAGGCTGTAGAGATTGAAGAAGCTGTTCTGGGCGCAATGTTGATTGAACGGGAAGCAGCGACCATCGCCCTTCAGCTTCTCCGTCCTGAAGATTTTTACAAACCAGCCAACAAACACGTTTTTGAGACTCTCTTTAATCTGTATGAGCGCGGCAATCCGCTTGATATACTTACAGTGGAAAGCGAACTGCGAGACAAAAACTTGCTGGATGTTGTGGGCGGAAGTGGTTATCTGGCGGATCTGACTCGTTCGGTAAGCTCTGCGGCTAACATCGACTATCACGCGCAGATTATTGCCGAAAAAGCCGTAAAGCGAAATTTAATTCTCAACTGCAATGAAATCATCAAGGCTGCTTACGACACCACTTCCGATGCAAATGATGTACTGGACAGTGCCGAGCAGAAAATTTTTGAGATCGCCAATGCCAAAGCCCGTTCCAACGCAACGGCAATCAGCGATATTCTGAAAGATACACTCGGATATCTTGAAGAGCTGCGTGGTAAGCCGGAAGGCGTCACCGGGGTTCCCTCGGGGCTGGATGTAGACCGCTACACTTCGGGCTGGCAGAATGGCGACCTGATCATAATTGCAGCCCGTCCTTCGATGGGAAAAACAGCCTTCACATTAACTGCAGCAAGAAATGCAGCACTGCATCCGGATGAGAGCCTTCAGGCCAATGTGGCGATTTTCAGCCTGGAGATGTCAGCTCAGCAATTGGTACAGCGATTTTTAACGATGGAAGCCAGGATCGATGCACAGGCCGCCCGGACAGGACGTGTGAAAGATGAGGATTTCAAACGACTCATAGATGCCGCCAGCCGGCTGTTTACTGCCAACATTTTTATTGATGATACTCCCAGTCTCAGTGTGATGGAATTGCGAACCAAATGCCGCCGCCTCAAAAGCGAACACGACATCGGCATGATTGTGGTGGATTACCTCCAGTTGATGACGGCCAATTCGCGAGATATCGGAAACCGGGAACAGGAAATAGCAACTATTTCGAGAGGGTTGAAATCACTCGCCAAAGAACTGAATGTCCCGGTTATTGCTCTCTCTCAGCTCAGCCGTCAGGTAGAACAGCGAGGCGGTGATAAGCGTCCGCAGCTCAGTGACTTGCGTGAATCCGGATCCATTGAGCAGGATGCCGATGTGGTCTGCTTTCTCTACCGGCCTGAATATTACGGAATTACAACAACACCCGAGGGAGAATCGACCAACGGTCTTGCCGAACTGATTATCGGAAAGCAACGGAACGGGCCGATTGGTTCCACCCGCATGTTCTTTGTAAAAGAATATGCCCGCTTCGAGCGCCTTTCCCGGATCGATACAGGAGATCAGCCGCCCGGAGGCAATGATTATCTCGAAGAAACTAAGTCAGCTGGACCGTCCATTCCCCCACCGACACACAGCCCCGGCGGTGATGATGAGGCACCTTTTTAAAAACGTACATCGGGGTCGCTGACCCAATAACCCGGAATCTTACAAATATCTATCCGAACTATAAACTCCAGTATTCTCAACTGAACCTCCGATCATTCGATTTTTTAGAGATACCAAGCCTTCCGGTTCAGCGAACCGGGCTACATTTGCCCGTAAACACGACCATCGCCCCAAACCACTACTTTCCCCATTCAT
>SLGL01000331.1 GCA_007123785.1 Balneolaceae bacterium | reverse complement strand
TTGCATCCAACGGCGGCCGATATCATTTTGATGATGATTGGGAGTTTTATGATGTACAGAATGTGAATTTTGACTTCCCGGATGGAAAGAGCATTAACTGGGAAGGAAGGAGCTGTAACGGGTTTCGTTTTTTCGGGGGCAGGGGAAGAGGTGCCCTTATTCACGGAACAGAAGGCTCAATGATCATTGATTTCGACGGATATATTGCTTACAACCTCGATAACGAAGAGATCAAGAGAAGAATGTACGATGATAAAGATGACCAGGCCGAAAACATAGGAGACGGTGGACTTACTGATCTTCATGTTCACAACTTTGCAATGGGTATCCGCGAAGGAGAAGAGCTCAACTCACCGATCGGTCAGGGGCAGAGAGGTGTACTTGCCCTTCATCTCGGGAACATTTCTCAATATGTTGGCCGCTCACTCAATATCAATCCCGATACCGGCCGGATTATCGGCGATTCGGAAGCGATGAGCAAATGGCGGCGGGGATATGAGCCCGGCTGGGAACCCAGAATTTGATGAGGTGTCTCACAAAAAACGGATGAAATACTCATTTTCTTACTGGGAGAGGGAGGAGTGGCTAAAGCCTTCTGGTCTGTTGGTGATTGGCGGTGGAATTACAGGAGCATCTGCTGCTCTTTTTTATAAACAGGCCTTCCCTGAAAAAGAGGTTCTGATAGTGGATAAAGGCTTTTTCCCGGAAGGTGCCAGCACACGAAATGCAGGTTTTGCCTGTATTGGTTCAATTTCCGAACACCTGGCTGATCTGCAGACTTCGGATGAAGATACTGTTTTTGAAAGAATAGAACGCCGCTGGAACGGGCTGAAGCTGCTTCGCCAGACGATAGGAGAAGAACCGATGGATTACCGGCAAACGGGTGGTTGTGAAATTTTTACTGAGCAGACAAAATTTGATGCTTCCCGAAAGCAAATCTCCTGGTTCAACCGGCAATTGAAAGAGAGAATCGGCCTGGAGGATGTGTACACCGAAACAAATTATGAAGGGTATCCCGCCTTACAGACCATCCCGTAACTCCTGCACGAGGATATATTTTCGTTACAAAACCGATTCCTGGCTTAAAGTGGAAGGGTACATTTCATTTTGATGAAGGCTACGTCTATTTTCGTAACATCGGGGACAGATTGTTACTGGGCGGCGCCCGAAATATCGCCAGGCAGGAAGAAACCACCGATGAGTTTGGCCTGAATGAAACCCGAAACGTTTTTTTAATTTAAAATCTTCCAATTTTGAAGAAAGTGATAAATACAAAAAGCGAACTTTCCGGAACCGCAAAGAAATTAAATTAAATCCACGTTCACAGCCTTTACCTCAATCGATTCGTATCGTTCATCTTCGCTCATATCCCGTACCACGCAGGGACAACTGCAGCAGAAAGCAGTACGGAACCACTCTTCGGGGGTTCCTTTTAATTCAATACGTCCCTGCTTTTCTCCGCTTCTGAACGGAGTTCGCCGGTTTCGGTAGAATTCCAGGAAGTGGTTTCCATTGCCATCGCTGTGCAGATGAGGTCCGAATAATGAATAACTTCTGGTTCCCTCCCGGCGTTTTCGGATACCAATAACCGTATCTATTATACCAGAGCTGTTCACGTGGCGGTCATCACCGGTATTGCCCTTCAGGTATCGCCGATCTTCCAGATTTTCGAACCTCAGGTAGACATATTTAACCTGTCCGTCTATTCCTGAAAGCAGAGAGTTGCTGACTCTACTGACAAGTTTTCTTCGTACAACACCGCGAATAATTCCTGGTATTGGAAGGCTGCTGTCTATGTGCTCTTCAATCAGTTTTTCAAAATTTGCCCGGCGGAGATTGTCCAGCTCGCGGTAGTGAGGTTCCGGATCAATAGGCTGCGGTGCAGGCGGAACATCAGCTTCCTCTTTGAGGAACGGTTTGGCATCTCCGATGGAGGCATTGAGAACTTTTGCAGCAAGATGCTTGCCCACTTCAAAGTCATGCTGACGGAATTTCTCTTCAAAAAAACCACCGAAACTGCGCAGAAAGTTGCCTGCTATCGGATGATCGGCATCTCCCTCCTGCGATGCAGGTGTGATGGCTACCATATTGAGTTTTCGTTTTTTATGCAGATTGGCAACCAGGTCAATTGCCAGTTTTAGTTTGGTATTGAAAGAGTTGTCAGCCAGGTCATTTTTGATCTTTTCCTGAATTTTTTCAGTCTCAACAAGATCATCATCACCACCAGTAGAACGAGCCGCTTTTTCGCGGTAGATCGTTTCGATCAGATCGTCCAGCTTTTTTTCAATATCGGAACCGGGTTTGGGCTGAAGGTCATCAAACATTTTCATCAGATCATCGCGCCATTCCACAAGGCTGTTGTAGTGGGCAGCTTTCAGCCAGTCGCGGTATGCAGCCTGACTTGCCAGTACACCGGCAAACCGTCCGAATACTCCCATCAATTTACTCATATAATCGGGTGAGGTGAGTTCGGATGATTTAAGGCGTCCGGTACGGTCGTACTCCTCCTTGAGAGAAAGCGGCATGTTAAAGCTGAGTGGATACACTTCGCTGGTACCACTCACGTTCGGATCGATAAAAATGAACACCCGCTCTACATCTTTACCGCGATCCTGCTCTGCTGCCATTTGGATCGCCTCCCGCAATGGCTCGTTGCGTAGAATGCCGCCGTCGAGGTAGTCGAACATGAACCGTCTACTGTGTTCAAGATCATCGGGCCACCAGCGACCAAATTCGTGACGTTCGCGTAAAATACGCTCCGGTGGGAACGCTCCCGGAAATGCCCCCGATGCTATAGCACCGTTGCGAAAAATGTCCCACTTTTTCTGAGCCGGATCGTTTTTCCAGGGACACAGCACATGGTATTGCGATTCAAATTCGTCCCCGGAATTGGATTGGGAGCGGACAACAAAGCGAACATTGTCCTGATGAAAGGTGGTTTGTACCGCATCGGCAAAGACGCTGTTTTTGCCTGATGGTGCACCCCCGCCAGAAGAGGCCTGACGGATGATTTGACCCTCTGAACGTACAGGAATGCCATTCAGATTGGTGAGGCTGAATGAGACTTTCATCCCTTCGGCAAAAAGTGGATGAGGTTCGTTATTGCCAGTCCACTCATCGGTATTGATGATATTCCCTGCAATCTTTTCGATAATTTCATTGGAGAAAAAACTGGCCTGGTTGTGCCGGCTGATATCTTTGGGGTAGAGGTTGTCGATGGAGATCTGTTTAACCCAGGCCTGGTGCAGAGCGTTCTCAATCTCCTGATCGGATGAACCTTTCAGCAGATGGTAAACCACCACACCCAGAGTCATACTTCCGGCAGATGCTCCAGATACCACATCAATTTTTGCAGGACCCCGCTGAGCATGCTTAAGTAAGTTGATGACCTGTGCCAGTGCTCCTCCCGAAAACGTTCCGAGACTTACTCCTCCTCCCATTATCAGTGCAATTCTTGTTCCCGCCATGATTCTGTCCTGTTTTTTTTTGAGTGTTGAGGATTATTTACACAAAAAACTGAGAAATTTCAAATGGTTAAGGCAGCATACTTTAATCAGCGGGATCACCGCCTTAGATCTTTTGGTTCGTCCGGTAGCCTCGGGATGAAAAACAAACCTCCATAACACCTTAAATCGTTGTTCTGCAATAAATTGAATTTAAATATAGCGGATAGCGTAACAGGGACTTTTTGAGAAAAAAATCTCTTGGTGAGAATTCCGGGATAGGTGTCAAAAACGTTTCTAAAGCTGAAAGAAACCTTTAATTTTTCGAATGGTTGATCAGTTTTCATACAGTTTTCAACATCCAACCCAATCCTCTGCCTGCAAGCGCGTTTCTATTAGTCTCAATAACGTATTGGACTGATGTTCAGCGGGACTTTGGGTTCTGGCCCAAAACATTGCCAGGAACTCACCCTGTTTGCACTTTGAAAGGTTTTTTATTCTGTATTTACCCGGATGACCGAAACCTGGGCGGGGGCATTGTACCGGACCGGGGCGAGTGTAAATCCAAGCCCGTTGTTTATATTTAGAAGCATGTCACCGATCATCCAGTGGCCGTTGATGTAGCGGGTTTCGGCACGGGCTGCTGTAAACGGGTAGAAGAAAACCGGAATTCTTATCTGTCCGCCGTGAGTATGTCCTCCAAGAAGTTGATGCACTCCTGCATTCTGTGATTCTTCAATAAGCCGGTCGGAAGCCTGATGGGAGACGAGAAGCTTCAGATCAGCACCCCGGTTTTCATTCAGGAGCGAGGCCAGTGTATCTGCCTGAACCTGAGTACTGTAGAGTTCGGTAATTCCGGTTAATTTAATGAGAGAACCTTTGTGATCAATCCATGCGTTTTCGTTCTGCAGAACCGGAACACCGTTTTCTTGCAGTGATTGGATAACCCACTCTGTTTCTGTCCAGTAGTCATGATCTCCCAGTACTGCAAAAAAACCGTACACCGATTCAATCTGTCCAAGTGCAGCAGCCCCGGCATCGATATGATCAGTACCGGATGTGATCAGATCACCTGCAAAAACCACGATGTCCGGCTCAAACCGGTTTACAATTTCCACGTAGCGGTTCATGTGTGGATTTCGGGTGTAGGGATCAGCGTGAAGGTCGGCAATATGCACGATGGTAAGCGGTTCAAACGGATTATCCGGGTTGGGGAGTGTATAATGAATTTCTTCGATTGCAATCCGATTGGTTTCCCAAACTATTTTGACAGCGGTATAAATTGCGGTGAGACAGGTCAGAATCAAAAAAATCTGTGCAAATGTTCGGTCAATTTCTTTTTTAGGATGTTTTGAAATCCATGACCAAACCGGCTTAAGTATATCGTGCAGAAGAAGCCAGTTTACCATCACACCTGTATAAACCACTCCGTACCAGAACAGATAGATGATAGTGTTTGGGTATCCGGTTCGCGTGAATGAACTACTTATAAAATACTCGATCAGGCCAGCTGCGGGATAGGCCAGGAAAAGTGTTGCGGCCAGAAGAAAGAGAATTTTGAAAAGCCTTGATGATTTTAGGCCTGCTTTGTTTACACTCCTGAAATACCGGAAGCCAAAATAGAGTAAAATTAAACAAACGATGATACTCGCATAAAGTACCATCCGCAAAGACCAGGGCATCAGGCAGCATAATATCAAATTGAAATTATAATGGAAGGTAAAATACATCCCTTTTCGGATGAATAAAAATCAGGTACATTCAAATTGCCACCTTGAGCCACCTGGATTTTCTAAACAAATTATGGATCTGCAAATAAATTTTCTTCGTGTAATCTGAGCTCTAATAAGTAATCAGGAAGATAAAAAAGATGATTGGGGCTTTAATATGAGTATGAGATAGGTCATATTCAAAATAAAAGCGCTTTTTTGGTGATGAATATGGATTTGAATGGTGATTTTAAGTACAATATTGGCTATCTATAGCCTTTTGAATAAAGTAATTGGAGTTTATGACCTGGAAAGAAACAATTCAACACTACGCAGAGTCGGCTAATATCAGCGAGCCGCTAACTAAAAACCTTATTTCACTCACATCACTTCTGGAAAATTACCTGGTTCAAAGTGAGAATATTTCCCTGCAGAAGCTCTCTGCCGAGCTGCCTCAGAAGGCTGCAGAGGCATTTAATGAATCTGGTGGTGAGGCCAATGAGCAACTTCGGAAACGAATTGAGCAGATGAATGTGAATGAAATCCGGGACCTTCTTCGGCTTACTACGATTTTTTTTCACCTGGTAAACTCGCTCGAACAGCATGAAATTATACGGATTAACCGTGAGCGTGCCAGAAAGATCGACATCAATAATCCGCGTCCGGAAAGCATCGCAGATGCACTCAAGTTTTTCAAATCGAAAAAGTTCAGCTACGATGATGCCCTTGACATTTTCACAAAACTTGATATCCAGCCAACGATTACGGCTCACCCGACAGAAGCACGTCGACGCAGTATTCTCAACAAACAAGAGAATATTACTGCAATGATTGATGAGATCGATAACCTGAACCTTACTCCCAACGAGCGCGAGGCCAAGCTGAGGCAGATCATGAACGAAATTGCCTTGCTTATTTCAACCGATGAAGTGCGCTCGGAGCGGCTTACCGTTGAAGACGAGGTGGAGAACGGACTGTTCTATTTTACAAATTCTATTTGGCGAACTGTACCGCGTTTGTATGACGATATTCGTTCGGCTTTTTCACAACAATACAGTAAAACTCCGGATATACCTATCATACTCAGGTATCGTTCGTGGATCGGGAGTGACCGTGACGGAAATCCTTTTGTAACAAGAGATGTCACCTGGAACACGTTGCTGGAGCATCGTAGCAGTGTGCTTAAACTCTATTTGCAGGAGCTTGAAAAAGTTCGGCGCTATCTCTCCATTTCCCAAAATCTGGTGCCAGCCTCCGATGATCTGGTGAAGTCACTTAAAAAAGATGAGCAGGAAGCTCCGCTTAGTAAACAGTACAAAAGACATTACAAAAATGAACCTTACCGCCGTAAGCTCACTCATATCATGCATCGTCTGCGTGCGATGTTAGCCGAGTTAAAGGGGAGTGAAGCCGAGGTACTGGCATCAGCAAAGGGTTATACCGCAAATGATTTTGTTGCGGACCTCGAACTGATTGCCGATTCACTGAAAGAAAGCGGACTCGAAGACGTGGCAAAATATGGAGAGTTCAATGATCTGAAAATCCGGGCAAATACATTCGGGTTTCACCTGGCTGCACTCGATATCCGTCAGCATAGCGGATTGCATGAAAAGGCAGTTACAGAGCTGCTTTCAGTGGCGAATGTACACGAAGATTATTCTTCTCTAAACGAAGAGGAAAAGGTAGATATCCTGATGCAGGAGCTGCGTAATCCCCGGCCGCTTGCCCCGGTAAACGCCAAACTGAACAAAAATACTGTTGAAATTCTGGACGTATTTCGTCTGATCAATACAATCAAAGAGCTGGATGAAAACGCATTTGGCAGTTACATTATCAGTATGACTCACGGTGTTAGCGATATGCTGGAAGTAGTTTTACTGTCGAAAGAAACCGGCCTTTGGGGGCTCAAGAAGGATAAAGTTGAAAGCAATATCGATATTGTTCCCCTCTTTGAGACTATCGAAGATCTGGACATGAGTGCAAAACAGATGGATGATATTCTTACAAATCCCATTTACAAGCTTCAGGTTGCAGCGCGTGATAACTTCCAGGAAATCATGCTTGGATATTCCGACAGTAACAAAGATGGCGGATACTGGATGGCAAACTGGGCACTTCAGAAGGCGCAGCTTGAACTGGGCCGCGTTCTTCGGGACTATAAAGTTGATTTCAGGCTTTTCCACGGACGAGGAGGAACCGTGGGTCGCGGAGGCGGGCGTTCAAATCGTGCGATCCTTGCTCTTCCTTCCATCAGTAATAACGGAAGAATCCGGTTTACCGAACAGGGAGAGATTATCTCTTTCCGATATTCACTAACTGATATCACCCGTCGTCACCTTGAACAGGTTGTAAATGCTGTAGTTCGGGTTACCGCAGGAGAGGGGCAAAAGGCGATTCAGGAAGGGGATGAAACCGAGATCATTATGGACAAAATTGCGGAAGGTTCAATGAAAGCCTACCGCAAACTAATTGATGATTCAGATTTCTGGGAGTGGTTCAAGGAAATCACACCGGTAGAACATATCGGGAATTTGCCAATTGCATCAAGGCCGGTATCAAGAGGCGGACATAAAGGCCTTCAATTTTCAAATTTACGAGCTATTCCCTGGGTATTTGGGTGGACACAAGTTCGCTATAACGTTCCCGGCTGGTATGGACTGGGTGCTGTTCTTGATCCACTGCTTAATGAGGAGCCAGAAACTCTTGAAGTACTAAGAAAATGGTATAAGGAGTGGAGCTTTTTCGGAACCATAGTGGATAATGCACAGCGTGAACTTGCGCGTACACACATTTTGACCACCCAAATGTATAACGAGAGAGGTGATAATCGCCTGCATGATCAAATTATCGAGGATTTCGAAAAAACCAGTGATGTGATACTTAAAATCACCGAACAAGAAGCGATACTGGATATGCGTAAAGTGATTCAAAATTCCATAAAATTCCGCAATGTGTTTACTTATCCGCTCAATCTCATGCAGGTAGAACTTCTGAACCGGTGGGATGAAACATCCAGTGATGAAGAACTGAAAGAGCTAAAACATTCCTTGTACCTGAGCATTAACGGTGTCTCTGCTGCAATGCAAAGTACAGGATAGCCGAGGCGTGGAGTTTTGCTTATCGTTTATTAGTTAGAATCAAAACCAGGATGCTGCTTTGATGTGTGCAATCTTATAATCCGGGGATTCCGTATGTAGATTCCTCTGGGTAGCCCCGGAAAGTAAGAAAACAGTCAATTATCTAATAGCCTCAGCAACTGCAATACCATTTTTCAGTGCTTGAACTAACCCGGATTTTTCACAGTAAATATACTAAAAAAAGTGTAAGTGATTGATGTATAGTATATTATGATTCAAGTTTGGGATCATTGAATCATGAGCTGTTGGGACTGACATTTCTCCTTCAGTCGCAGACATAAAAAAACCCTGCACTTAAGAAGTGCAGGGTGAATTGTGTTTAATCATTAAATTTTGGATGGCATGACAATTAACCCACCAAATATTGAATTTAATTATTGGAAGCTGCCTCAGCCTGTTTTTGAACCAGCATTTCAAGCTCTTCTGCTACATCCCAAAGGTTCATCGCCTGAGTGAGGGTTTCATTCAGGTGATCATTAATAACGGGATAGAAGTATTCAGATCCCCACACTTGTCTTGCAAGTTCAGCTTTCATTCGTCCGTAATTCATCCACTTCAAATCATCGAACTGTTCACGTGAGATACGGAGGGTATTATTTTCTATAGTGGGTTCATCAATATCTTCATCAAGAACCATCCCTTTCTCCTTCATCAACGAGATAAATAACTCTTCATCGGAATCGCTCCATGAAAAATTATTTCGATATTCCATAAAATCGTCTTCCCATTCAGAGCGGAAATTATCGCCATG
>SLGL01000062.1 GCA_007123785.1 Balneolaceae bacterium | reverse complement strand
GAAATCTCGGAAAAGATACACTGGTTCACGA
Organism: Balneolaceae bacterium; assembly: GCA_007123785.1. GTDB lineage: Bacteria > Bacteroidota > Rhodothermia > Balneolales > Balneolaceae > Rhodohalobacter. Next base: position 9,031 of record SLGL01000062.1, on the reverse strand, counting down.
AACCAATGAAAAGTCAATCAAAGCGCTTCTCCCATATGATCACTAAACAAATTTATTAACTCCTAAACGTTAGATAAAATGCCACGTTCACGAAATCTGGTGGCTTCCCGTCGCCGTCGCCGAAAAATTTTAGACCAGGCGAAAGGCTACTGGGGCAGACGCAAAAACGTTTATACCGTTGCCAAAAATGCGGTTGAAAAAGGTCTCTTGTACCAATACCGCGACCGGAAAGTTCGCAAAAGACTTTTCCGCAGGCTCTGGATTACACGTATCAATGCTGCGGCCCGCCTCAACGGAACCACCTATGCCAGGTTAATCCACGGCCTCAAAGAGAACAATATCGACCTTAACAGAAAAATGCTTGCAGACATCGCAGTTCGTGATCCTGAAACATTTTCCGCTATCGTTAAAGAAGCTGTGAAGTAAATCTCTTTTGTTTTACTTAAACCGGCAGATCAATAATTTGGTTTGCCGGTTTTTTTATGTCCGTTAATCAAAATGTTTTGCCTGAAAATTTTGATTGCTCTGCTAAATAAATCTTACCTTCAGGTACCGTATATTTTACATTTTAAGCTAATATCTGCTCCCGATTTACAGACTCCATGATCGACAAAATCAACACCATCAAACAGGAAATTAAAACCTTCATCATTAACAATGAAGAGGACCTGGAAGCTTTCCGGCTTGAATTTCTCTCCAGAAACGGTAAGATTCAAAAAATGTTCGGACTTATGGGCTCTGTGCCCAACGAACAGAAAGCCAGAGTAGGCAAAGCGATGAACGAAGTCAAAAACATAGCTCAATCGGTATTTGATGAAGCAAAAACCTCGCTGGAATCCGACTCCAAAAAAGTGTTCGGTGCACTCGATGACATCACCTTGCCTGTTGAGCCCGCCTACACCGGCTCCTATCATCCGCTTACACAGGCGCTGGATGAGATTAAGCAGATTTTTCTCCGGCTGGGATTCAATATTGCCGACGGACCGGAACTGGAGGACGATTTCCATAACTTTACAGCACTCAACTTCCCGCCCGACCACCCCGCCCGCGATATGCAGGACACTTTTTTTGTGCGTAAATCTGATGATCCCGACATTGACGACCTGGTGCTTCGAACCCATACATCTCCGGTACAGATCCGCCTGATGAAAGAACAGCAGCCACCGGTCAGGTCTATTATGCCCGGGCGTGTTTTTCGCAACGAAGCTGTAACAGCAAAATCCTACTTTCAGTTTAATCAGGTAGAAGGGTTGTACGTGGATAAGAATGTTACTCTCGGTGAACTGATCGAAACTCTCGTGATGTTTGCCCGGCTGATGTATGGCAGTGACGTAAAATACCGGGTGCGTCCCTCCTTCTTTCCGTTTACCGAACCCAGTCTCGAAATGGATATCTGGTGGGAAAGCGATAAAGGAGGGCAGTGGCTCGAAATTCTCGGTGCAGGCATGGTAGACCCAAACGTTTTTAAAGCAGTAGATGTGGATCCAGAAACTTACACAGGTTTCGCTTTTGGCATGGGGGTGGACCGTATCGCCATGCTGCGCTATGGAATTGACGACATCCGCCTTCTTTACGATAACGACATCCGTTTTTTACAACAATTCAAATCATAACAAACTGAAGTAAAGAGAGTTGAACGTTTTTTAAAATAACTCTCACCTGAATGTATCACTCTTTTCAGATATGAAAATTTCTTACAATTGGCTCAGACAATACCTCGATTTTAACATCTCACCGGAAGAAACGGCCGACAAGCTCACCCTTCTCGGACTTGAAGTGGAAGAAATTGAAGAGACCGGTTCCGATTTTGAAGGATTTGTCGTAGGTGAAGTTCTGGATGTCCGAAATCATCCCAATGCCGATAAACTTGTACTTTGTGATGTGAACACAGGAGACGAACAGGTTCAGATCGTTTGTGGCGCACCCAATGTTGCTGCCGGACAGAAAGTACCGGTTGCCAAAATAGGTGCCACCATTCCCGTTCCGATGAAAGATGGCAGCTACCTGACCATCAAAAAAACCAAAATTCGCGGCGAAACATCTCAGGGTATGACCTGTTCTGAAGCTGAACTGGGTCCCAGCGACGACCACACCGGTATTATGGTACTGAATGGCGATACCAGCGTGGGCACTCCTCTTAAAAAAGTTCTCAACACCGAAAAAGATACCGTTTTTGAAATCGGACTCACCCCAAACCGGCCCGATGCCGCCTGCCACATCGGAGTAGCGAGAGACCTCTCGGCAGTGGTTGACGCGAAACTGAAAAATCCTTACAAAGAAGCCACTGTCGCAAATACCGCACTTACCGAAGAAATTTCCATCAAAATAGAAGACCCGGATAAATGCCATCGCTATGTTGGGTTGATTGTGGAAAATGTGAAAGTAGACGAATCACCCGCCTGGCTTAAAAACAGGTTGACAGCAATTGGCCTGCGGCCCATTAACAATGTCGTGGATGTAACCAATTACGTGCTTCACGAAATCGGCCAGCCCCTGCACGCCTTCGACTATGGCCTGATTGGAAAGAAAAAAATAATAGTAAAGAGTTTTGATGAGGTGACGAAATTTACCACACTCGACAGCATTGAACGAACAGTTCCAGCCGGTTCCCTTTTTATTTGTGACGGAAACGGCCCGGTTGCTATTGCCGGTGTGATGGGTGGCGAAAACAGCGAAGTCACTGAAAAAACCTCCAAAATTCTTATCGAAAGCGCCTACTTCGACCCATCATCGGTCCGGAAAACTTCCAAACAGCTCGCCTTACAAACTGACAGTTCCTATCGTTTCGAGCGGGGTATCGACCCCAATCTTCAATTACGGGCGGCAAAACGTGCAGCCGAACTGATCGCAGAGATTACAGGGGGAACGATCCTGGAGGGGGCTGAAGATGTTCATCCCGTAAAAACTGACCCGCAAATTGTTCCACTGCGCCCATCCAGGGTAAATCATCTTTTAGGCACCAAACTCGGAAAAGACAAAATCCAATCCATCCTTCAAAAACTTGAATTTGGCGTAGAAGAAGCCAGCGGCCGATTACTTTGCTCCGTTCCAACTTTTCGGCCTGATGTTACCCGCGAAGTAGACCTGATAGAAGAGGTAGGCCGTGTTTACGATTACAATAACATCCCAAAGCCTGAATCGGCCCCGTTCATAGCTCCTGAACCGCTCTCGGAAGCAGAGCAATTCCAGCAGCGCCTTCGTTCATTAGCCAAGTCGCTGGGTTATAAAGAAATTTCAACAAACTCACTCCTTTCCAAAAAAGAGGCTGATTTACTTGCCGGTGAAGAACTGCAAATCCACACACTCAATCCGGTTTCTCAGGAAAATACCACACTCAGAACCCATCTGACAGGCGGATTTTTGAAAGCCCTGCGCTACAATCTGAACCGGAACGCAGTAAATCTCAAGTTTTTCGAAATCGGGCATGTGTTCCGCAAAAGTGATAATGGAACATGGATTAAAGGCGTAGAAGAACAGATTCATCTTCTATTTGGCCTCTGCGGAAACCGCAAAGAGGATAATTGGCAGAGCGAGACTCAGCCCTGGACAATATTTGACCTGAAGGCAGATATAGAAGCGTTGTTCCATGACCTGGGAATTGCCGATGATATTGTTCAAGAGACAAAAGGGAACCAAAGCCTCCGCTACTGGTACAAAGAGGAGATAGTGGGCGTGCTGAATGAAACGGAAGAAACTCTTCTGAAAGGTTTTGATGTGGAACAAGATGCGTTTGCAGCCGAAGTGAATGTAACCCGGCTTTTTGACCTCGGTCTGGCACAAAAACAAATCACCTACACTGCGGTTCCTCGTTTTCCCACATTCGAATTTGATGCCGCATTTACCGTTGATGCGTCGGTTCGCGCAGGTGATTTGGCAAAACAGATTAAAGAGACAGCCGGAGTTTTACTGAAATCGGTTACGGTTTTTGATGTTTATGAAGGAGAAAATCTCGGAAAAGGTAAAAAAAGTATTGCTTTTAGGCTTACTTTTTTGGATAGTAATAAAACATTGAACATCAAAGATGTAGAGCCTGTAGTTCAAAAAATTGTTCAGACACTTGAAAAAACAGCAGGAGCAAAACTAAGAGCATAAATTCCGGTGCCAATGGCAATTGATGAAATTCAAAAAGAGAATTTTTTCAAATTACTCGACCAGGTCAGATCCCAGGTCGATCAATTGAAAAAGAAAAACAGAGAACTAAACCGGGAGAACACCCGGCTCCGGTCCAAGCTGAATGAGGTTCACAAAGAGCAAACTGATATTTTTTCAACGATCAGCGAATCAGAGCGAATGGCCATGCGACACCAGGTTTCGGGATTGATCGAAAAAATTGACAAATATCTTGAGGAGTGAACATGCAATCGATCAAAGTAACCATTTTGGGTAAACAAATTCCGCTTAAAGTCCATGACTCTGAAGTGGAGAATACCAAAAAAATTGCCCTCTATGTGGATGAAAAGCTTCGTCAATACAGAAATCAGCTCTCCAATCAGCCCGATTCCACCATCATGATCCTGGCCTGCCTCAGTATTACCGAAGAACTTTTCGAACTCAGAACCCAATTAAACCGAACCAATAACAAAGAGCATAATATCATGGATGAAGTGAATCAGGAACTTTCCAAATTGATTAAAGAAATCTCTTAGAATTCACATAGACTTCTAACCCGCATCTCGTTACACGCCTGTCCCGAACAAACTTGTCGGGAGGAATCGCTTCACTTGGTGCTCACCAAGAAATTTGATTTTGGGCAAGGCGTCACTAAAATTGTGGCGGAAACGTACTTGAGTATGTTGAAGCAAACCATTTTCGAGAGAACCCATCCGCCAATGAATTCACCTGATTACCCAGATATTTTGTCATCCATATTGAACGGAATCTCCTGTGATTGTATATACACACTTTATCTCCTCAAATCCGATTACATTCTGAGCTGCCAATTTAATACCTTCTATCTCTTGAGAAATCAGCAATTCAAAAAACAAAATGGCAGAAAAAATCAAAATTTTCTTCATCGCAGACATTGTGGGGGAACCCGGCCTTACTTTTCTTGAAACAATGTTCCCGGCAATCAGAGATAAGCATAAACCGGACTTCATCATCGCCAATGCCGAAAATTCTCATGAAGGACGCGGTCTGAACCGGCACATTGTAAAACGGCTCTATGACCTTGAGGTAGATGTGATCACCGGGGGAAATCACTCGTTCGACAAATGGAAAATATTTTCCTACATGAAAACAGATGACCACTTGCTGCGCCCTCTTAATTACCCAAAAGGAAATGCAGGATATGGATTTGGTGTTTATGAAGTAAAAGAAAAAAATGTAAAAATAGGCGTGCTTAATTTGCAGGGCCGTACATTTATGCAACAAATTGATGACCCATTTTCCACTTCCGACTGGGCTCTCGAAAAAATTAAAGAACAGACCGATATTGTTTTCGTAGATTTTCACGCCGAAGCCACCGCCGAAAAACTGGCTTACGCCTGGCATACCGACGGGCAGGTTTCTGCAATTGTGGGTACTCACACTCATATTCCAACAAGTGATGCCCGTATTTTCCCAAACGGGACCGGCTACATCACAGATGCGGGTATGACCGGTCCGTTCGACTCGGTGATTGGAATGGATAAAAACACCTCGATTCGCCGCTTTACACTCGGAACTCCGCAACGTTACAAAATTGCAGATAAAGACAACCGTATGTGTTCTGTTATAGTTGAAGTGGACACCGAAACTGCTAAATGTGTATCGATTGAATCGCTGATTTATCCAGAATTTGTGAATAAAAAAGACTGACATGAGTAACGAAAAAGAAATTGTACTGAGTTGCCGTGATCTTCGTAAAAATTTCAAATCGGAGTCGGGAGACGGAGAACTGAAAATTTTGCGCGGTCTGGATCTCGACGTACATCAGGCAGAAATCACCGCAATTGTGGGATCCAGTGGAAGCGGAAAAAGTACCCTTCTTCACATTCTTGGCGGACTGGACCGGCCCACTTCAGGTGATGTGTTCTGGCATGGTGAATCGATCTACAAGCACAAACCGGACAAACTCGCCGAGCTTCGCAACGAAAATGTAGGCTTCGTGTTTCAATTCCATCATCTGCTGCCTGAATTTACCGCTCTTGAAAATGTAATGATGCCAGCCCTTATCAAAGGAGTGCGCACAGCTGATGCCGAAAACCGGGGCAAAGAGCTGCTCGAACGCTTCGGAATGAGTCAACGCCTGGAACATCGCCCCTCTCAGCTTTCGGGCGGAGAGCAACAGCGCGTATCGATGGCAAGAGCGCTCACCAATCACCCTTCCATCGTACTTGCAGATGAACCCACCGGTAACCTGGATGAAAAAAATACAGAAACCATTTTAAGCTTGCTCTTTCAGCTTCAGGAATTGGAACGTGTTTCCATCGTAATAATCACCCATGAAAAAGAGATTGCCAGCCGATGCGACAGAGTCTACAATTTGCATAATGGAATTCTGGAACACTGAATTTAAATATATCTTGAGTTATCTTGGTTTTATCTTAGCCCGGATATCGTTTTATCTTTTTTCCAAAGTTACTGACGCTGACAGAATCCTGGAAAAACACCAGATTCTGACCCTAATTTAATTGGGTATTAAAAACAAAAAAATGGCTGCAGAAATTGTTGTGAACATTATGAGATTATAATCCATGCAGTCCCCTTATTGCCTGTCCCAATTTACTGTTTTTCAATTTCCCAATTCCCATCTTCTGAACTCATTAATTTCAGACATGAATGAGTTACACAAACCAATCAACATGGATCCTTATTTTTGAATCGCCATATCACCAAACCGGATCAGCTCTTTTTTGCGCAAATATTCAGAGACCGGATAACTAATCAGTGCGGGGCCGATAAAATGTAATAACATGATATAGACAACAATAAGCCAACTGAACTCCATTGCTGTCAATGTAAATATCTGCCCGACAAATCCGCTGGTTCCCATTCCTGCCCCCTCTGGAGTATTTTGCATCTGAAATAATACCGTTGCAGCCGGAGCCAGCAGGGCGCCTGCTATCGTTGGCGGCAGTAGTATGAAAGGATTTTTTATGGCATTTGCAATTTGAAGCATCGATGTGCCGAGCCCCAGGGCCAGCAATCCTCCGATTCCATTTTCCCGGTAACTGCTTACAGAAAAACCCACCATTTGTGCAGAACAGCCAACAGTTGCGGCACCGGCAGCCAGTCCATCAAGCCCGATCATAATTGCAATCGCTGCACTTGAAACAGGTGAGGTTAAAGCCAACCCCATAAAAGAGGCTACAAGCATACCCATCAATAAAGGATGCTGGTCCACCGACCAGTTGATCAGTTCACCGAAAGCCAGCATACCCTGATTGATTACTACACCCACATACTCGGCGGCAAAAAATCCGACAAACAGAGTTACCAGCGGTGTTGCAATGATATCCACCTTTGTGGAGCCGGAAACCAATTTACCAAACTCAGTAGCCAAAAGTGCCGATATATACGCACCTGCAGGGCCGCCTTCAACAGCGCCGAAAGCTCCTGCGACGGCAGAAGTAAACAGAACAAGAGCGGGTGCTTTCAATCCATAGGCCACCGCTACACCCACTGCCGGCCCCATCAGATCCATCGCCATTTGGCCAGCTTTAACCAGTAATTCAACATCGAGCTGTTCTCCGGCCGTACGGATAATCAACCCGATAATGAGTGAAGAAAACAGGCCTAAAGCCATATAGGAAAGGCCGGTTAACAGATAGGTTTTCAGAGAAAGGTCTACGCCCTTTCGTTTTAAAAATTTCATCTGCTCAGTTATTTAAATTCTGTAACAGAACCTGAAATATGCTTGGCGATTAGTGATGTTTTTTCAATCTTAAGGTAGAGTAGGTACTAAAGAGTTCAAATTATTTTTTTTGACCTCTTAAAGTTCCGATATCAACAATATTCAAGAATTAACCTGACTATTTTTATGAAGAATCAGACGTATCTGCTGGGATATGACATTGGGAGTTCGTCTATCAAAACATCCCTTTTAAATACTGACAACGGACAGGGGTTCGCTTCTGCACAGTCTCCCCGGAAAGAACTGGAGATCTTGTCCCCAAAAGCGGATTGGGCGGAACAAGATCCCGAAACCTGGTGGACCCATGTAAAACTGTCAACTGAAGAGCTGCTCAGAGACACCGAAATCAACCCTGGTCAAATCGCTGCTATCGGTATAACCTACCAGATGCACGGCTTGGTTTTGGTTGATAACAACAAAAATGTACTGCGTCCGTCAATCATCTGGTGTGACAGCCGGGCCGCCGAAATCGGTAAAAAAGCGTTTGAAACGATCGGGCCGGAAACCTGTCTGAAACATTTTCTCAACTCACCGGGGAATTTTACCGCTTCTAAACTGAAATGGGTGCAAGAAAACGAACCACAGATTTATGAAAAGATCGATAAAATAATGCTGCCTGGTGACTATATCGCCATGAAACTGACCGGTGAGATTACCACAACCGTTTCCGGACTTTCAGAAGGGGTATTCTGGGACTATACAACTGGAGCCAAAGCCTCACTCCTGCTCGATCATTACGGCATTTCCGAAGATTTGCTGCCGGAAGCGCTCTCATCATTTGAAACCGGCGGACATTTGACAGAAAGCGCTGCTCAGGAACTGGGACTCAAAATAGGCACGCCTGTCACATATCGGGCGGGTGATCAGCCCAATAATGCTTTTTCACTGAATGCCCTGAATCCCGGTGAAGCAGCAGCCAATGCGGGAACATCCGGGGTGATTTATGGAGTTTCTGATCAACCTGTCTATGATGAAAAATCACGTGTGAACACCTTTGTTCATGTCAACCATCAGGCCGAAAAACCGCGATATGGCGTATTGCTTTGCATCAATGGTACAGGCATTCTCTACCGCTGGATTAAGGAACAACTGATTCGCAATGAAACAATCTCTTACGAAGAAATGAATAACATGGCGCTGAATACGCCTATCGGTTCAGATGGAATTACTGTGTTACCTTTTGGAAATGGGGCG